>NZ_JBFAQT010000003.1:318648-326478 GCF_040678895.1 Kitasatospora sp. NPDC049258 | reverse complement strand
GGGCAGCACCAGCGGCACCCCGGTGCGCGGGTGGTCCAGCACCTCGACGGGGTGGCCGTAGACCTCGGACAGATTTCACCATCTGTCATCCGACATCGGTCCGCCGGCCCCCCCTTCACATCAACCCCAGAGGAGCTGGCAAGCCATGCCTCAGGCCCCCACCACCGACCTCCTCGCCCGAGCCCGGGCCTGGCTCGCCGAGGACCCGGACCCGCAGACCCGCGAGGAGCTCGCCGCGCTGCTGGCCGCCGCCGAGGGCCCCGCGGCCGAGTCGGGCGAGCGCATCGCCTGGTCCCGGCTGAGCGAGCGGTTCGCCGACCGGCTCCAGTTCGGCACCGCCGGCCTGCGCGGCGAGCTCGGGGCCGGTCCGATGCGGATGAACCGCGCCGTGGTGATCCGGGCCGCCGCCGGCCTGGCCGCGTACGTCCGCAAGGAGAAGCTCGGCGACCTGGTGGTGATCGGCTACGACGCGCGCCACAAGTCGTACGACTTCGCCGTCGACACCGCCGCCGTGGTGGTGGGCGCCGGTCTGCGCGCCGCCCTGCTGCCCCGCGCGCTGCCCACGCCCGTCCTGGCCTTCGCCATCCGCCACCTGGGCGCCGCCGCCGGCGTGACCGTCACGGCCAGCCACAACCCTCCGCAGGACAACGGCTACAAGGTCTACCTGGGCGACGGCTCCCAGATCGTGCCGCCCGCCGACGTCGACATCGCCGCCGAGATCGACGCCATCGACTCGCTCGCCGACGTCCCGCGTGCCGAGTCCGGCTGGGAGGTGCTCGGCGAGGAGGTGATCGACGCCTACCTGGACCGCGCCGTCTCGATCCTGGACCCGAGCAGCCCGCGCGCGCTCGACGTGGTCTACACCCCGATGCACGGCGTCGGCCGGGACGTCCTGGTGGCCGCCTTCGAGCAGGCCGGCTTCCCGACCCCGACCGTGGTCGCCGAGCAGGGCGACCCGGACCCGGACTTCCCCACCGTGGCCTTCCCCAACCCGGAGGAGCCGGGCGCGATGGACCTCGCGTTCCGTACCGCCGCGGAGGCCCGTCCCGACCTCGTGATCGCCAACGACCCCGACGCCGACCGCTGCGCGGTGGCCGTGCCCGAGCGGGGCAACGGCGGCTGGCGGATGCTGCACGGTGACGACGTGGGCGCGCTGCTCGGCTCGGCCCTGGTCGCCAAGCGGGCCACCGGCACCTTCGCCACCACGATCGTCTCCTCCACCCTGCTCGGCCGGATCGCCGCCGCCGCGGGCCTGGGCTACGCCGAGACGCTGACCGGCTTCAAGTGGATCGCCCGCGCCGAGGGCCTGCGCTACGGCTACGAGGAGGCGCTCGGCTACTGCGTCGACCCGAGCGGGGTCCGGGACAAGGACGGCATCACCGCCGCCCTGCTGGTCGCCGAGCTGGCCGCCACCCTCAAGCGGAGCGGGCGCACCATCACCGACCTGCTGGACGACCTGGCGCTGGAGCACGGCCTGCACGCCACCGACCAGCTCTCCGTCCGGGTCGAGGACCTGTCGGTGATCAGCGACGCGATGCAGCGCCTGCGCGAGCAGCCGCCCACCGTGCTGGCCGGCCTCCAGGTCACCCGCGCCGACGACCTCAGCGCCGGCTCCGCCGAGCTGCCGCCCACCGACGGCCTGCGCTACTACCTGGCCGGGGACGCGGTCCGCTCCGCCCGGATCGTGGTGCGGCCCTCGGGCACCGAGCCCAAGCTCAAGTGCTACCTGGAGGTCGTCCTCCCGGTGGGCTCCGCCGCCGAGCTGGCCGACACCCGCCGGCGCGCCGCCGCGCTGCTGGACGAGGTCAAGCGCGACCTGGCCGCCGCCGCGGGCATCTAGGCCCCGCCCGGCGCACGGGCTTTCCGCACACCGGCCGACGCACCGGCCACCCGCGCACCTCGAGGGCGTCCACCCGGCACCTGCCGCCGGGCGGACGCCCTTCGCCGTGCCCGCCCACTGCCCGCCCACTGCCCGCCCACTGCCCACCCAGCGCCCACCCAGCGCCCGCCGAGGTCCGGCAGAGTGCCCGGCCGGGAGCCCGCCCGAGAGCCCGCCCGAGAGCCCGCCGGGCGTCCAAGAGCCGGGCACGGAAGTCCCTTCACCGCCCGCCCCGCCGCGCCTAGCCTGCCGAGCGAGCGACCCAGTGGCAGACGGACGGAAGAGGCCGGATGAGCAGCACCCTGCGCACGGAGACCCTGCACCTCGCGGACGCCGCCGCGCCGCCCACGGCCGGCCCGCTGCCGATCCTGCACGGCACCGGGGTCCGCGTCGAGGCGCCGGAGGCCGACCCGGCGATGGCCGCGCGGATCGCCTACGGCCGGCCCGCCACCCTGCTCCCGTACACCGGCCAGGGCCGCTACGACCGTGTGCGCGGCCCCCGCGGCCTGCCCGCCGTGGTGCTGGAGAACGAGGAGCTCACCGCCGTCTTCCTGCCGGGCCTGGGCGGGCGGCTGTGGTCGCTGCGGCACCGGCCGACCGGGCGTGAACTGCTGCACCGCAACCCGGTGTTCCAGCCCGCGAACCTGGCGCTGCGCGGCGCCTGGTTCGCCGGCGGGGTGGAGTGGAACCTGGGCGCCACCGGGCACCACCCGCTCACCTGCGAGCCGCTGCACGCCGCCCGCACCCACCGCGCCGACGGCACCCCGGTGCTGCGGATGTACGAGTTCGAGCGGATGCGCCGCCTGGTGCTGCAACTGGACGCCTGGCTGCCCGCCGGGTCGCCGCTGCTGCACGTCCAGGTCACCGTGCACAATCCGGGCCCGGACGAGGTCCCGGTGTACTGGTGGTCCAACGCCGCCGTCCCCGAGCAGCCCGGCGGCCGGGTGCTGGCGCCGGCCGAGGCCGCGTACCACCTCGACCACGGCGCCCGGCTGCGGCGGGTCCCGTTCCCGGGCGAGGGCGGCGTCGATCCCGGCCGCGCGGGCGAACTGCCCGTAGCGGCGGACCACTTCTTCGAGCTGCCGGACTCCGTCGACCGGCCGTGGATCGCCGCGCTCGGCCCGGACGGCAGCGGGCTGGTGCAGCTCTCCACCGCCCGGCTGCGCGGCCGCAAGCTGTTCCAGTGGGGCAGCGGCTCCGGCGGCCGGCGCTGGCAGGAGTGGCTCAGCGGCCCCGGCGCCCGCTATCTGGAGGTCCAGGCGGGCCTGGCCCCCACGCAGTTGGAGCACCTGCCGCTGCCGGGCCGGACCGCCTGGAGCTGGACCGAGGGCTACGGGCTGCTCGCCGCCGACCCGGCCACCGTGCACGGTGACTGGGCGGGCGCCGTCCGCGCGGTCGGCGCCCGGGTGGCCGAGCTGACGCTGGACACCGCCGACGCCCCGACCGGCGCGCCCGTCGAGGTGGTGCAGCGGGGCTCCGGCTGGGGCGGGCTGGAACAGCTCGCGGGCGGCCTGCCCGCCGTGCCCGGCCTGCCCTTCCCTGCCCCCGGCGAGGCGCAACGGCCTTGGCGGCACCTGGTGGAGAGCGGCACGCTCCCGGTCTGCGACCCGCCGGCCGCGCCCGTGCTCGGCGAGCACTGGCGGCAGCGGCTCAGCGGCGCCGAGGACTGGCACGCCCTGCTCCAGCTGGGCCTGCTGGAGCTGGCCGCCGGGCGTCCGGCCGCGGCCCGGGCGGCCTGGCGGCGCTCGCTCGCCACCACCCGGACCCCTTGGGCGCTACGGCACCTCGGCGAGCTCGCCCGGCTGTCCGGAAAGCCCGGGGAGGCCGCCGAACTCCTCGCCGAGGCGCATGAGTTGCTCCCGGGCCTCGCGGAACTCACGGTCGAGACGCTGGGCGCCCTGCTCGAAGCCGGCCGGGCGGCCCAGGCGTTGGCCCTGGCCGACGGCCTGGCGCCGGAGCAGCGCGGGCTCGGCCGGGTGCGGCTGCTGGCGGCCCGGGCCGCCCTGGCGGCGGGCGAACCCGACCGCGCCCGGCGGCTGTTGGCCGAGGGGATCGAACCGGCCGACCTGCGGGAGGGCGAGGACTCGCTGGACGCGCTCTGGTTCGGCGTGCACGAGGCCGAACTGGCCGGCGGCGGCACGGTGACCGACCAGGTCCGGGCCGAGGCACGCGAGCGGTTCCCGCTGCCGCACCGCTACGACTTCCGGATGCACGGCTGAACCACCGGCTTCACCCCGGCCGACCGGGGAACGGCGAGGACGGGGAACGGCGGGGGCCCGCTCGACCGGGGAGGTCGAGCGGGCCCACCAGGAGTGCGGTGCGGCCTCAGCCCGCGACGATCAGTGCCACCAGCGCGACCAGGCCGACCAGGGTCGGGGCGATGATCCACCAGCACCAGCGGACGGCGACCTCGCCGCCCGCGTCCGGGCGGGCGGCGTTGCGCTCGGCGAGCTCCTGCAGCGAGTCCACCACCTGGTCCGACCAGGCGCGGGTCGGGTCCGGGTCACCCGCGCGGGCGGCCCGGCCGGCCAGCGGGTTGGCGTTGCGGCCACCGGTGGAGCGCGGATGGCCGCCGGAGATCACCGGATCGCCGGCCGCCGCGGCCCGGGTGGCCTGGCGGTTGGCCCGCTTGCGCTGGCGCAGCGAGACCGGGACGGCCCAGACCTGGTACTTGTGGCCGCCCGCGAACAGCTCGACCGAGTACCCGGCGCGCAGCCCCTCGACCTTCGCCCAGGGTGCCTCGACGGTGCGCAGCGGGTTGCGGACGAGCAGCCGGCGCTCGTTCGCGTAGACCACCGGCCGCAGCGTGTAGGCGATCACCGGGAAGACGAAGACGGGCGCGGCCGCGAGCGCGATCCACGGGGTCCGGCCGGTGCCGGAGATCACCGCGTCGATGATCAGCCAGGCGGCCACGGCGAGCAGCATGACGCCGGAGATGATGCCGGGGACGGATCGGTAGGCCCGGTCGGCGTACTGCGGATCGGGGGCGGCGGAGCCCTGGTCGGGCGAGCCGGCGGATTCGGTCATGGTGACGATTCTGCCCCATGGGTGCCATGGATCCCTAGGGTCGCAGCGGCCCGGATCTGCGGGTTCGCGGCGGGCGGCCGGCGGCCCTCACGCGGTGCGACGGCGCAGGGTGGCGGCGCCGAGCCCGAGGGCGAGCAGGGTGGCACCGGCGATGACGGCGAGGTCGACCAGGACGGCGGAGCCCACCCCGGGGGTGCCGGTGAGCCGGTTCATCGCGTCCACGGCGTAGGAGAGCGGCAGCACGTCGGAGGCCCAGCGCAGCGCGGTGGCCATCGAGTCGCGGGGGGCGAACAGTCCGCACAGCAGCAGTTGCGGCAGCAGCACCGCGGGCAGGAACTGCACGGCCTGGAACTCGGTGGCGGCGAAGGCGGAGACCAGCAGGCCGAGCGCCATGCCGAGCAGCCCGTCGCCGACCGCGACCGCGAAGATCAGCCAGGTCGGCCCGGCGACGTCGACCCCGAGCGGGCCGAGGGCCAGCGCGGAGGCCAGCGCGGCCTGGACGAGGGCGACGGCGCCGAACGCCAGGCCGTAGCCGAGCAGCAGGTCGAGCCGGCCGAGCGGCATGGTGAGCAGGCGTTCCAGGGTGCCGGTGGTGCGCTCGCGGAGCATCGCGACCGAGGTGACCAGGAACATCACCAGCAGCGGGAAGATGCCGAGCAGCGCCGGGCCGATCCGGTCGAAGGCGCCCGGCTGCCCGTCGAACATGTACTTCAGCAGGGTGAGCAGCACGCACGGCACGACCAGCAGCATCGCGATGGTGCGGGGGTCGTGCCGCAGCTGGCCGAGGACCCGGCGGGCGGTGGCGAGGGTGCGCCGGAGGTTCATCGGGAGATCTCCACGGGTGCGGCCTGGACCAGGCTCAGGAAGGCGGCGTCGATGTCGGCCGCGCCGGTGGACCGGAGCAGTTCGGCCGGGGTGTCGTGGGCGAGCAGCCGGCCCTCGCGCATCAGCAGCAGGCGGTCGCAGCGGGTGGCCTCGTCCATCACGTGGCTGGACACCAGCAGGGTGGCGCCCTGGTCGGCCAGGTCGCGGAAGAGCCGCCAGAGGTCCTGCCGCAGCACCGGGTCGAGGCCGACCGTGGGCTCGTCGAGGATCAGCAGTTCGGGTGCGCCGAGCAGCGCGGCGGCGAGCGAGACCCGGGCCCGCTGGCCGCCGGAGAGCCGGTCGGCCAGGTCGTCCCGGTGCCCCTCCAGCCCGACCTGGGCGATCACCCGGTCAAGATCCCCGGCGGGGGCGCCCAGCACCGCGGCGAAGTACCGGAGGTTCTCGGCCACGGTGAGGTCGCTGTAGACGGACGGGGCCTGGGTCACGTAGCCGACCCGGTCGCGCAGCCCGGCGCTGCCGGCCGGGGCGCCGAGCACCCGGACCTCGCCGCCACCGATCCGCTGCACCCCGACCACCGAGCGCAGCAGGGTGGTCTTGCCGCAGCCGCTCGGCCCGAGCAGGCCGGTGATCGAGCCGCGCGGGACTTCGAGGTCGAGCCCGTGCAGCACGGGGCGTCCGCCGCGGCGGACGGTGAGGCCGCTGACCCGGATCGCCGGGTCCTCGACCGGCAAGGAATTCATCATGCGATGAGTTTTGCCTGCCGGACCCCGCCCGTCAAGGGGCCGCGACGTAAATCGGCTGCCTCCGGGCCCCGCAGCGGCTAGGTTCCGACCCTCAGGCGCTGGGGAGCGGGCGTGACCACCGGGGGTGGGCGATGAGCGGGACACCGGATCGGGCGAACGCACCCGAGGTGCGGATCAGGCCGTGGGAGCCGGGCGACCTCGCACTGCTGCACCGGGTCAACACGCCGGTGATGAAGAATCACGTCGGCGGGCCCGAGACCGCGGAGCGGGTCCTGGTACGCCACCGGCGCTACCTGGACTTCGTGGCGGCCGGCACCGGCCGCATGTTCGCCGTCCTGCTCGGCCCGGAGCTGCGGGCGGTCGGCACGGTCGGCTACGCGGAGCGCGAGTGGCGTGGGGAGCGCGGGTACGAGATGGGCTGGAACGTCCTGCCGCCGTTCCAGGGCAGGGGCGTCGCGGCCGCGGCCGTCGTGGCGGCCGTCGCACGGGCCCGCTCCGAGCGCACCCACCGACACCTGCTCGCGTTCCCGTCCGTCGACAACCCGCCGTCCAACGCCGTCTGCCGCAAGGCCGGCTTCTCGTTCGTCGCCGCGTGCGACTTCGAGTTCCCGCCGGGCCGCCTCATGCGGAGCAACGAGTGGCGCCTGGACCTCACGGCTCCCTGAGCGCGGCCTACGCGGAGAGGTACCCCTGCACCGTGCGGGCCAGCAGCGGGGCGATTTCGGCGGGCGTGGCCGAGGCCAGCGGCTGCACGCCGATCACGTACCGCGCCATGGCCAGCCCGAGAATCTGGGACATCATCAGTTCGAGCCGCAACTCCGCCTGCGGGATGCCCAGTTCGGCGGCGGCCGGGGCCACCACCTCGCTCAGCATGAAGCCCCGCATCAGCTGCGCGACCTGCTCGTTGGTGGCGGCCGTCCGCAGCAGTGCGAGCATCCGCTCCCTGGCCTGCGGCTGCTCCCAGAGCTCCAGCACGAACGCGGCGACCCGCTCGCCCACCGTCTCCCGATCGCCGGCCAGCACCTGCCCGACCACCACCCGGGGGTCGAGCGGCACCTCCAGCGCGGCCAGGAACAGCCGGTCCTTGGTGCCGAAGTAGTGGTGCAGCAGCGCCGCGTCCACCCCGGCGGCCCGGGCGATCGCCCGCATGCTCGCCTTCTCGTACCCGCGCGCGGCGAACTCCGCCCGGGCCGCCTCCAGCACCGTACGGCGGGTGTCGGCGCCACCGGGGCGCCGGCCGGTCTTCTTGCGGGCGGCTGGGCGCTGCGGCTGCTCGGCGGAGGTCACCCGATCATTGTCACCGGACCGGCCCAGCACCGGAGCCGCCGGTGCCCGGCACGCGCCGCCCACCCGAGC
>NZ_JBFAQT010000003.1:72889-318551 GCF_040678895.1 Kitasatospora sp. NPDC049258 | reverse complement strand
AGCGGAGAGGGCAGGATTCGAACCTGCGAAGGCGGGCAGAACCACCCGACCGAAGCCGAAGCCCCGGCCCCCGATCAACCACTCCGGGCACCTCTCCATGCACACCGACCGCACTGCGCGGAGAGGGCAGGATTCGAACCTGCGAAGGCGGGCAGAACCACCCGACCGAAGCCGAAGCCCCGGCCCCCGATCAACCACTCCGGGCACCTCTCCTCGCTCCCGGCCCGGTCTCCCGCGCCGTTCACGAGGACAACGTTGCCAGCCCGACCTGACACCACCCTGACCGCCCGCTGACCCCCGCCGATCGCCCCCCCGACCGCCACCAGCACCGCCAGCACCGGCCCGGCGGCCCGGCGACCCGGCGACCCGGCGACCCGGCGACCCGGCGACCCGGCGGCCCGGCGACCCGGCGACCCGGCACCAGATGAACGTGAGCCTGCCCCCCGTGCGCGCGGACGGCCCTGCGCGGCCACGATGCTCCCACCACCGCGCCACCGCGCCACCGGCTCCACGGCATTCAGGACAGATCTCGGTCCCGCATCGAAAGGCACCGCCCCTAGCGCATGACTACGCGCGTAGATATGCTGGTCTGGTGACTATGTCCACTCTTGCAGCCAACGCCCCCGATGCTGCGGGCAGCGGTCTCGCAGACGTCGCCGCGTCCGAGGCATCGCTCCGCCGCTTCCTGCACGGCCTGCCCGGCGTCGACCAGGTCGGCCTGGAAGCCCGCGCCGCCTCCCTCGGCACCCGGTCGATCAAGACCACCGCCAAGGCCCGCGCCATCGATCTGGCCATCTCCATGATCGACCTGACCACGCTGGAAGGCGCGGACACGGTCGGCAAGGTGCGCTCGCTCTGCATCAAGGGCCGCAACCCCGACCCCACCGACCCGAGCACGCCGCAGGTGGCCGCGATCTGCGTCTATCCGGACATGGTCGCCACCGCGAAGGCCACCCTGGCCGGCACCCCGATCCAGGTCGCCTCGGTCGCCACCGCGTTCCCCGCCGGGCGCGCCGCCCTGCCGGTGAAGCTGGCCGACACCGCCGACGCGGTCGCCGCGGGCGCCGACGAGATCGACATGGTGATCGACCGGGGGGCCTTCCTCTCCGGCCGCTACCTGTCGGTCTTCGAGGAGATCACCGCGGTCAAGGAGGCGTGCAAGCGCCCCGACGGCACCGCCGCCCACCTCAAGGTCATCTTCGAGACCGGCGAGCTGCAGACGTACGACAACGTGCGCCGCGCCTCCTGGCTGGCGATGCTGGCCGGCGCCGACTTCATCAAGACCTCCACCGGCAAGGTCGCGGTCAACGCGACTCCCCCGGTGACCCTGCTGATGCTGGAGGCGGTCCGCGACTTCCGCGCGGCCACCGGCGTCCAGATCGGCGTGAAGCCGGCCGGCGGCATCAAGACCACCAAGGACGCCATGAAGTACCTCGTCATGGTCAACGAGACCCTCGGCGACGACTGGCTGTCCCCGCACTGGTTCCGCTTCGGCGCCTCCAGCCTGCTCAACGACCTGCTGATGCAGCGTCAGAAGCTGACCACCGGCCGGTACTCCGGTCCCGACTACGTGACGGTGGACTGACCCTCATGGCCAAGAACAAGAAGATCGAAGAGCCCGTGGCAGCCGCGCCCAAGACCGGCCTGTTCGAGTACGCCCCGGCGCCGGAGTCCCCGGCCGCCGCGGGTGACATCGCCACCTCCTACGGCCACTTCATCGGCGGCGAGTTCGTCGACTCCAGTGGCAACGAGGCGCTGAAGACCGTCAACCCGGCCACCGAGCAGGTGCTCGCCGAGTTCGCGCACGGCACCGAGGAGGACGTCGACCGCGCCGTGGCGGCCGCCCGCAGGGCCTTCGCCGACTGGTCGGCGCTGCCCGGCAGCGAGCGTGCCAAGTACCTGTTCCGGATCGCCCGGATCATCCAGGAGCGCTCGCGCGAGCTGGCGGTGCTGGAGTCGATCGACAACGGCAAGCCGATCCGCGAGACCCGCGACGTCGACCTCCCGCTGGTCGCCGCGCACTTCTTCTACTACGCGGGCTGGGCCGACAAGCTCGACTTCGCCGGCTACGGCGCCAACCCGCGCCCGCTGGGCGTGGCCGGCCAGGTCATCCCGTGGAACTTCCCGCTGCTGATGCTGGCCTGGAAGATCGCCCCGGCGCTGGCCACCGGCAACACGGTCGTCCTCAAGCCGGCCGAGACCACCCCGCTGACCGCGCTGCGCTTCGCCGAGATCTGCCGCCAGGCGGGCCTGCCCAAGGGCGTCGTCAACATCGTCACCGGTGACGGCCGCACCGGCGCCGCGCTGACCGCCCACCCGGACGTCAACAAGGTGGCCTTCACCGGCTCGACCCCGGTCGGCCGGGCGATCGCGAAGCAGCTGGCGGGCAGCCGCAAGAAGCTCTCGCTGGAGCTCGGCGGCAAGGCCGCCAACATCGTCTTCGACGACGCGCCGATCGACCAGGCGGTCGAGGGCATCGTCAACGGCATCTTCTTCAACCAGGGCCACGTCTGCTGCGCGGGCTCGCGCCTGCTGGTCCAGGAGTCGATCCAGGACGAGCTGCTGGACGCGCTGAAGCGCCGGATGGACACCCTGCGGGTCGGCGACCCGCTGGACAAGAACACCGACATCGGCGCCATCAACTCGGCCGCCCAGCTGGCCCGGATCACCGAGCTGACCGCCGCCGGCGAGGCCGAGGGCGCCGAGCGCTGGTCGCCCTCCTGCGACCTGCCCGGCACCGGCTTCTGGTTCCGCCCGACCCTGTTCACCGGCGTCTCCCAGGCCCACCGGATCGCCCGCGAGGAGATCTTCGGCCCGGTCCTGTCGGTGCTGACCTTCCGTACCCCCGCCGAGGCGGTCGAGAAGGCCAACAACACCCCGTACGGCCTGTCGGCCGGCATCTGGACCGAGAAGGGCTCGCGGATCCTGTGGACCGCGTCCCGCCTGCGGGCCGGTGTGGTGTGGGCCAACACCTTCAACAAGTTCGACCCGACCTCGCCGTTCGGCGGCTACAAGGAGTCGGGCTACGGCCGCGAGGGTGGCCGGCACGGTCTGGAGGCCTACCTCGATGTCTGACATCACCCTGCGTCTTGACGTCCTCAAGACCTACAAGCTGTACGTCGGCGGGAAGTTCCCGCGCTCCGAGAGCGGGCGGGTGTACGAGGTGACCGACAGCAAGGGCCAGTGGCTCGGCAACGCCCCGCTGGGTACCCGCAAGGACACCAGGGACGCCGTGCTGGCGGCCCGCGCCGCCGTCAAGGGCTGGTCCGGCGCCACCGCGTACAACCGCGGCCAGGTGCTGTACCGGGTCGCCGAGATGCTCCAGGGCCGGCGCGAGCAGTTCGCCGCCGAGGTGGCCGCCGCCGAGGGCGTCGCGGTCAAGAAGGCCGCCGCCCTGGTCGACGCCGCGATCGACCGCTGGGTCTGGTACGCGGGCTGGACCGACAAGATCGCTCAGATCGCGGGCAGCTCCAACCCGGTCGCCGGTCCGTTCTTCAACCTCTCCACCCCGGAGCCCAGCGGCGTCATCGGCGTGGTCGCCCCGCAGACCGGGTACGGGCACTCGCTGCTCGGCCTGGTCGAGGTGATCGCCCCGGCGATCGCCGCGGGCAACACCGTGGTGGTCGCGGCCGCCGCCGACGCCCCGATGCCGGCGCTCTCGCTCGGCGAGGTGCTGGCCACCTCGGACCTGCCCGGCGGCGTGGTCAACATCATCTCCGGGAAGACCGCGGACATCGCGCCGACCCTGGCCACCCACCAGGACGTCAACGGGCTGGACCTGGCCGGCGCGATCGCCGCCGAAGGTCCCGGCGCGGCGGCGGCACTGGAGGCCGGAGCCGCGGATACTCTGAAGCGAGTCGTCCGACCGGCGCTGGACCCGTCCGCACAGGACTGGACCGCCGCGCCCGGCACCGAGCGGCTGCTGTCGTTCCTGGAGACCAAGACGGTCTGGCACCCGATGGGTATCTGACCGAGGCAGCCCGCAGGTAACAACTCCACAGACCGGCCGTCCCAAGTGCCCCTACCCCCCCGGGGGCCCGGACGTGCCGATGACGGACCCGCACTTCTCCCCCCCTAGTGCGGGTCCGTCCACGTTCTCCCCCGGCCGCCCGGCGGCCGCCGGGCGGCCGGTGTGACGCAGGCCGCTGCCGACGGGTTACGGTCCACCCCGCCGATGCGTCAGACTGGTGTCTCGTGAGTGACTCCCCGCTGAATGGCCTGCCGACGCCCGGTACCCGCGTGATCCTGCTGTCGGGCCCCTCCGGCTCGGGGAAGTCCTCGCTGGCCGAGCGCAGCGGACTCCCCGTGCTCCAGCTCGACGACTTCTACAAGGACGGCGACGACCCCTCCCTGCCGCTCTTCCCGGACGGCGGGACGGACTGGGACTCCCCGCTGTCCTGGCACCGCGAGCAGGCGCTGGCGGCGATCCGGCAGCTGATCACGGACGGCCGCGCCGAGGTCCCGGTCTACTCCATCCCCGCCAACGGCCGGGACGGCAGCCGCAGCCTCGACCTGCGCGGTGCGCCGGCCTTCATCGCCGAGGGCATCTTCGCCGCCGAGCTGGCCGGGCAGTGCGCGGCCGAGGGCCTGCTGGGCGAGGCACTGTGCCTGCGCAACCGCCCGCTGACCACCGCCTGGCGGCGCTTTCGCCGGGATGTGCGCGAGGGCCGCAAGTCCGTCCCGTACCTGCTGCGCCGCGGCTGGCGGCTGATGCGGGCCGAGCGCGGCATCGTGGCCCGGCAGGTGGAGCTCGGGGCGGCCGCCTGCGCCGGCCCGGAGGCCACCCGGCGGGTCCGCGCGGTCGCCGAGCGCCGGCCGGTCGCGGTCGGCGCCTGACCGGGCCGCCCCGCGGCCCCCGGGGGCGGCACGCACCCAGCAGGCACGCAGCACGGAGGGGCCCGGCGCCTCTCCCCGGCACCGGGCCCCTCCGTGTTCGGACACGCGGGTCCCCCGCCGGTGACCGCTCCCCCGAGTCGGCCACCGCAGTTCCGCGGTCCTGCCCCGTCCCCCGACGGGTGTTCGTGGCTCCGGTCAGGCCACCAGCTCGCCGAAGGCGCGGCAGGTGTCACCGGTGCGGTTGAGCTGGTCGTCGTCGCGCAGCCGGCGCAGTGCGCGCCAGATGCTGCTCTTCACGGTGCCGACGCTGATGCCGAGGATGTCGGCGATCTCCGGGTCGGTCCGGCCCTCGTAGTAGCGCAGCACCAGCATGGTGCGCTGGTTCTCCGGCAGCTTGGCCAGCGCCTGCCAGAGCACGGTGCGCAGCTCGGTGCCGCCCATCGCGTCGGTGTCGCCGACCGTCTCCGGCAGCTCCTCGGTCGGGTACTCGTTGACCTTGCGGCGGCGCCAGGCGGAGATGTGCAGGTTGGTCATGGTGCGCCGGAGGTAGCCCCCGAGCGCGGCCTTGTCGGCGATCCGGTCCCAGGCGCGGTAGGTGCTGAAGAGCGCGCTCTGCAGCAGGTCCTCGGCCTCGAAGCGGTCACCGGTGAGGTGGTAGGCGGTGGCGAACAGCGAAGCGCGGCGCTCCCGCACGTAGGCGGTGAACTCGGCGCTGCGGTCCGCGGCCGACCGCTGCTCCGGCGCGGCGGACTCCGCGGCCGCCGGCGCCAGACGCAGCAGCGTGGTGCCCGGGATCCTGCGGTCGTCCGGCTCCCCCGAGCCGGCCCCCTCGACCGCGGACCCGTCGCCACCCGGACGGACCGGGAGGATCCCCCGGAGCGTCAGGGTGGTTCCGGAGTCGGCCGCACTCCCCATCCGGCCGATCCCGTGCAGTTCCCCCCTGCCCGTGCCCATCGGGCGTCGGACTCCGGCGCTGTGTGCGCACCCCCGTACGATCACGGCGCCGGATGCCTCGTCGGTCCGCACCTCGTACCTGGTCCGCGGGGTCGCGGCGGATGAGTGCGCGGTGCGGACGGCCCCGGTGGTGCGGGTCTTCAGCGTTGCGGTCATCATGCGCCCCCATGGTCGGTACGTGCGGGTCCTTGCCTCCGCCGTCCGCTCCGGGTCGGTGACCTGGTGCGTTCTTCGGCGACAAGGAAAATCCTGCCAACCGCTCGTCATCGCGGTGTCCGCCGACTGTCACAGGGCTGTCACAGCGGCCGGGACTTTCGGCCGCACTGCCACCACACCGCCGTGGACGCCCGAATCGGCGATTCCGGTTCCGTCGAACACCGACCGGGACCTGATGGGTGAATCACCGGCCCCGGTGGGCCAGAATGAGGCCGTGCCTTTCCTGCTTCTGATCGAGGACGACGACGCCATCCGGACCGGCCTCGAACTCGCCCTCACCCGCCAGGGTCACCGTGTGGCCGCCGCTGCCTCGGGCGAGGACGGCCTGAAGCTCTTCAAGGAGCAGCGTCCGGACCTGATCGTGCTGGACGTGATGCTGCCGGGCATCGACGGCTTCGAGGTCTGCCGTCGGATCCGCCGCACCGACCAGCTGCCGATCATCCTGCTCACCGCCCGCTCCGACGACATCGACGTGGTGGTCGGCCTGGAGTCCGGGGCCGACGACTACGTGGTCAAGCCGGTCCAGCCCCGGGTGCTGGACGCCCGGATCCGGGCCGTGCTGCGCCGGGGCGAGCGGGAGAACTCCGACTCCGCCAGCTACGGCGGGCTGGTGATCGACCGCTCCGCGATGACGGTCACCAAGGACGGTGAGGACCTCCAGCTGACCCCGACCGAGCTGCGGCTGCTGCTCGAACTCAGCCGCCGGCCCGGCCAGGCGCTCTCCCGCCAGCAGTTGCTGAGGCTGGTGTGGGAGCACGACTACCTGGGAGACTCCCGGCTGGTGGACGCCTGTGTCCAGCGGCTGCGGGCGAAGGTGGAGGATGTGCCTTCGGCGCCGACGCTGATCCGCACCGTGCGCGGTGTGGGCTACCGGCTCGACCCGCCGTCGTAGCCCGCCCGATCCGACCCGTCTGTGAGAACTGTTGACTGACCCCCAGAGCCAGCGGCCCGGCCGCGGCGCGCGCTTCCGCTCGGGGCCGTGGCGCCGCCTGCGCTCCCTACGGGTGCGGCTGATCGCGGTGTTCGCGGCGGTCGCGCTGATCACCGCGGTCTCCGCCTCCGGCATCGCGTACTGGCTGAACCGAGACGCGGTGCTCAAGCGCGCCCAGGACACCGCGCTGAACGACTTCCGGGTCTCGCTGACCCGGAACGTCTCCGCGCTGCCGCAGAACGCCAGCTGTCCCGAACTGGCCGACCTGGCCACCCAGGTGGCCGGCTCCGGGCTCAACTACGACGTGCTGGTGGTCGACGAGACCCGGCCCGAGTGCCTGGCCTCCTCGGACCCGTCCCGGTTCACCCTGGCCAAGGTACCCACGACGCTGCAGACCACGGTCGGCCGGCCGCGCGAGGCCGGCCCGGGCAGCCCGAGCGGCTACCACCTGTACTGGCAGCGGGTGAACCTGGACGCGCCCTACCTGATCGGCGGCAGCCGGGTGGTGCCGACCAACCTGACCGCCTACATGTTCAAGTCGCTGGACACCGAGCGGGCCGATCTGAACACCCTGGGCTGGTCGCTGGCGATCGCCACCCTGCTGGCGCTGATCGGCTCGGCGCTGCTGGCACAGGCCGCCTCGGCGACCGTGCTGCGCCCGGTGAAGCGGCTCGGCGAGGCGGCCCGGCGGCTCGGCGAGGGCAAGCTGGACACCCGGTTGGAGGTCGAGGGCGGCGACGAACTCGCCGATCTGGCGCGGACGTTCAACCGGACCGCGGAGTCACTGTCCGACCAGGTCGCGGAGTTGAGCGCCCGGGAGGCGCAGAGCCGGCGGTTCGTCGCCGACATGTCGCACGAACTGCGCACCCCGCTCACCGCGATGACCGCCGTCACGGACATCCTGGAGGACGAGGCGGACGCGCTGGACCCGATGATCGAGCCGGCCGTCCGGCTGGTGGTCAGCGAGACCCGGCGGCTGTCCGACCTGGTGGAGAACCTGATGGAGGTGACCCGGTTCGACGCCGGCACCGCCAAGCTGGTCGCCGACGAGGTGGACATAGCCGACCTGATCATGTCCTGCATCGACGGCCGGGCCTGGTACGACGCGGTGGTGGTGGACGCCCCGCGCGGGATCAGGGCGATGGTCGACCCGCGCCGGCTGGACGTGGTGCTGGCGAACCTGATCGGCAACGCGCTCAAGCACGGCGGCTCCCCGGTCCGGGTCACCGTCCGACAGGAGGGCGAGGAGGTCGTGGTGCGGGTCTCGGACAGCGGCCCAGGCATCCCCGAGGACGTACTGCCGCACGTGTTCGACCGGTTCTACAAGGCGGACAAGGGCCGGGCCAGGTCGGAGGGCAGCGGGCTCGGGCTGTCGATCGCGATGGCCAACGCCCAGATCCACGGCGGCACCATCACCGCCGCCAACGGCGAGCGCGGCGCGGTCTTCACCCTGCGCCTGCCGCTGACCCCGCCGTCGCCCGACGACCAGGAGGACGAGCTGTGACGGCCCGCAGGACCGTGCCCGCGACCGCGTTGCTGCTGCTCGCGCTGGCCGGCTGCGGGATCCGGCCGACCGCCGTCCCGGTGGACGCGGGCGCGCCGGCCAGCCGGACGGCGTGCCCGACCGTCCCGCGGGTGCCGAGCGCCCCGTCCTCGCCGACGCCGTCGCCCACCCCCGCGCCGACCGCGCCGCGGACCGCCCGGCCCACCCCGTCGGTCGTCCCCGGCGGCACCGCCTCGCCCTCGGCCGGGCTGTTCAGCGCGCCGCCCACGCCCACGCCGTCCGCCGAACCGTGCCCCTGACCCTGCGCTCGGCGGTGGAACCGTGAGCGAGCCACCCGGCGTCCTTGGGACCGTGCACCGACATGGCACCACCACCCGCGCCGAGGACTGCGGCGCAGCCCCCGGGGACGAGCCGACCGATCCGGCCCCCCGGCGGGAGGTGTCCCGTCCGCTGCGGACGGTGGTGCGGCTCCTGCTGGCGGCCCATCTGCTGCTGCTCGGCTGGCTCTCGCTGCGGCCGCTGCCGGTCAGCTGGACCTACCCGGCCAACCTCAGTCCGTTCGCCTCCGTCCAGCAGGCCTTCGCGCTCGGGGGCTGGGCCGGCGCCCGGCAGCTGGCGGGCGGGATGCTGCCGCTGGCGCCGTTCGGGGCGCTGCTGCCGCTCGCGGGCGGACGGCTGCGGGCCGCCTGGCTGCCGTCGCTGCTGCGCACCGTCGGGGTCTCGGCGCTGCTCGCCACCGGCCTGGAGATCGCCGAGGGCTGGGCGCCGGGCCACGTCCTGAACGTGGACGACATCCTGCTGGGCACGGTCGGCGCGGCCGCCTGCCACCTGGCCGTGGTCCCGGCGGTCCGGGCGCTGCTGCTGCGCGAGCGCCCCGGGCGGGCCGCGTCCGCCCCCGCGCCTGCCCCTGCCCCCGTCCCCGTCCCCGTCCCCGCCCTCGGGCCGGACGAGCAGCGGGACCGTCAGCGCTACCGCCAGGCGTACGAGCGCACCGCGCCGAGCGCGGGCTTCCGCGGGCTCAGCCCGTCCGGCACCTCGCCGCACCGCTGACCGCCGCTAGCCGCCGCCGACCGTTTCGGCCGGCGCCGCCCGTACCTTCCTCCGTCCCTCCGGGGGTCGACACATGACACGACGTGTCCTATCGTCAACATCGTGTCCTGACGTCCCCTCACGAGGAGAGACCACGCCATGGCCGAAACCCTGCAAGCCAGCAAGGCCGACCTGGTGGCACTGGCCCACCGCCGCATGCAGGCCGCGATCGCCGACAACGCCTGGACCACCCGGCAGAAGCTGGCCCTGACCTGCCGGATCCTGTTCGACGCCGGCCACGACTCGGGGCTGGCCGGCCAGATCACCGCCCGCGCCGAGGCGCCCGGCACCTACTACACCCAGCGCCTCGGGCTCGGCTTCGACGAGATCACCGAGTCCAACCTGCTGCTCGTGGACGAGGACCTGAACGTCCTCGAAGGCGAGGGGATGGCCAACCCCGCCAACCGGTTCCACAGTTGGGTCTACCGGGCGCGGCCGGACGTGGCGTGCATCATCCACACCCACCCGCCGCACGTCTCCGCCCTGTCCATGCTGGAGCAGCCGCTGGCCGTCGCGCACATGGACCTGTGCCCGCTCTACGAGGACTGCGCGTTCCTGGAGACCTGGCCGGGCATCCCGGTCGGCAACGAGGAGGGCGAGATCATCTCGGCCGCGCTCGGCGACAAGCGGGCCCTGCTGCTCGCCCACCACGGCCAGCTGGTGGCCGGCGGGAGCGTCGAGGAGGCGGCCCAGCTCGCCGTCCTGATCGAACGGGCCGCCAGGCTGCAGCTGCTGGCCATGGCGGCCGGGACGATCCGGCCGATCCCCGCGCCGCTGGCCCGCGAGGCGCACGACTGGACCTCCACCCCCAAGCGCGCCCAGGCCTCCTTCGCCTACTACGCGCGACGCGCCCTGCGCACCCACGCCGACTGCCTGGACGACGCCCCGGCCACGCGGCCGGCCGGCACCGAGGGCGGTGCCTGAGATGGCGCAGGGCACGCTGGAAGGGATCATCGCCTACCCCGTGACCCCGTTCGCGGAGTCCGCCGACCAGCTGGACCCGAGCAGGCCCAACTCTCCGAGGGCCGGCTGCCGTTCTTCAACGGCAGCAACCCGCTGGCGCTGGCGGCCTTCGCGGCCGGCGCGGCCGGCTGGTGCACCGCCGCGCCCTGCCCGATCCCGGAACTGACCCGCCGACCACCGGCAAGGCGGGGCTGGCCCTGCTCGGCCGTCCGGTCGGCGTGCCGCGGCGCCCGACCGGTCAGGGCAGCGCGGGCACCGGTTCGGCGGCCTCGGAGGGCTCGTCGTGGATCACCACCAGGACCGCGGCGTCGACCTCACCCACGCTTCTGGAGCGGTGCGGCAGGGCGGAGTTGAAGTAGACGCTGTCCCCGGTCTCCAGCACGATCGTCCGGTCCGGGAACTCCAGCTCGACCCGGCCGGCGTGGACGAAGAAGAACTCCTCGCCCTCGTGGGACTTGAAGGGCGGGTCGACCGGCTCGCGGGGCGGGTACATCACGAACGGCACCATCCGCTTGCCGCTCAGCCCGGTCGCGATGCCCTCGTAGTACGGCGCCCCGGGGATGGCCACGCCGCTCACCGGGCTGCGCTCACCGGCCCTGACCACGGTGATCAGCTCGGGTTCGACCTGGTCGGAGAAGAGCCGGCCGACATCGACCCGCAGCACCCGGGCGAGCTTGAGGGCGGTCGCGATCGACGGGACGCTCATCCCGCGCTCGACCTTGGAGAGATAGCTCTTGGTGACCCCGGCCCGGGCGGCGAGCGCCTCCAGGCTGAGCCGGTTCTGCTTCCTCAGCACCCTCAAACGGCTGGTCATGCGGTACCTCTCGCCCCGGGATCCGTGGCTCATTCTCCCACCGGCCGTCAGCGGCACCGGCACCGGGCGGCCCGCCCGCGGGCGCCGCCGCGCACCCCTCGGGTCGGGGACGACCCCTGAGACTCCCCTGACTCCCGGCTCCGCCGACCCGGGGAGAGTCGAGGGCCGTGGATCCCCATCGGGGCTGACGTCCGGCGGCTTTCCGCGCAGCAGGATGGAGTCATGCCCACCGGAGAGACCGGCACCGGGCCAAGAACCCTCGGAGACACCGATGAGCCGCCGCCTTGCCCGCCCCCGCCACAACCGCGTCATCGCCGGCGTCTGCGCCGGGCTCGCCGAGCGGTTCGGCCTGACCCCGTGGACCGTCCGGATCATCGCCCTGGTCTCCTGCCTCCTGCCGGGCCCGCAGTTCCTGCTCTACCTGCTGCTGTGGGTCCTGCTCCCGCAGGAGGCGTGACCCGCCCTCCCGCACCCCGACCGCACGACGCACGACCGAGGGCCGTCTCCCCGCAGCGGGGAGACGGCCCTCGGGCCGTACGGGACCGGTCAGCCGGTCGACCGGTCAGCCGGGCAGGCCGGGGAGCCCGGGGACGGCACCCGCGCCGGCACCGAGGCCGCTGATCGTGTTGACCACACCGCCGACCGGGGTCTTGGACAGGCCCTGGCCGCCGGGGACGGAGTCCAGGCCACCCATCCGGTTGGCACCGGCAGCCCGGGCCGCCTCCGCCATCGGGGCGGAGGCCGGGGCGACCTCGGCCGGAGCCTCGGCGGCGGGGGCCTCGGCCGCCGGAGCCTCGGCGGCGGGCGCGGCCGGCGCGGGGTTCAGCGGGCTGGCGACGCCCAGCGTGCCGACCGCCTGGGTCACCTCGCCGGCACCGGGCACCTTGTTGACCGCGCCGGTCGCGGCGCCGGTCGCCGCACCGGCGACCTCGGGGTTGGCCAGTGTGGTCGGGAGTCCGAGGCCGCCGGCGCCGGCGGCAGAGGCGGTACCCGCGGCCACGGCGGCGATCGCGACGCCGAGCGCAGCCGTACCGGCAGCCTTGAGAGTGGCCTGCTTCATGTGTGGATCCTCGTCCTCGTCGGGCCGGCGCACATGGCGCGGCCCCGGGGGGCCGCCGACACTACGCCGTGTCAGAAGTGACTGACACACCGTAGTGACCGGACCCTTCGAGGACCAAAGACACGTCACTCGTCCGAGTGATCAGCCGAACGGGTGCCGGGCCGCAGCGGCTCCGGCACCCCGCCGACCCGCCGTCAGGCGCGGGCCTGGAAGAGCCACTCCGCCTTGAGCTCGGCGTAGCCGGGCTTGATCACGTCGTTGATCATCGCCAGCCGCTCGTCGAAGGGCAGGAACGCCGACTTCATCGCGTTGACGGTGAACCACTCCATGTCGCCCAGGGTGTAGCCGAAGGCGTCGACCAGGTGGCCGAACTCCTGGCTCATGCTGGTGCCGCTCATCAGCCGGTTGTCGGTGTTGACGGTGACCCGGAACTTCAGCCGGCTGAGCAGCCCGATCGGGTGCTCGGCGTACGAGGCCGCGGCCGCGGTCTGCAGGTTGGAGGTGGGGCACATCTCCAGCGGGACCCGCTTGTCGCGGACGTACGCGGCCAGCCGGCCGAGCTCGACCCGACCGTCCTCGTGCACCGTGATGTCGTCGACGATCCGCACGCCGTGGCCGAGCCGGTCGGCGCCGCAGCACTGCAGCGCCTCCCAGATCGACGGCAGGCCGAAGGCCTCGCCGGCGTGGATGGTGAAGTGGTTGTTCTCGCCCTTGAGGTAGTCGAAGGCGGCCTGGTGGCGGGTCGGCGGGTGACCGGCCTCGGCGCCGGCGATGTCGAAGCCGACCACGCCCTGGTCGCGGTGGCGGTTGGCCAGCTCGGCGATCTCCTGCGACCGGGCGGCGTGCCGCATCGCGGTGATCAGGGTGCCGACCCGGATCCGGTGGCCGTTGGCGCGGGCGTTGGCCTCGCCGAGGCGGAAGCCCTCGTTGACCGCCTCGACCACCTGGTCGAGGGTCAGCCCCGCCTCCAGGTGCTGCTCGGGCGCGTACCGGACCTCGGCGTAGACCACGCCGTCGGCCGCGAGGTCCTCGGCGCAGTCGGCGGCGACCTTGATCAGGGCCTCGCGGGTCTGCATCACGGCGCAGGTGTGGGCGAAGGTCTCCAGGTAGCGGACCAGCGAGCCGGAGTCGGCGGCCTCACGGAACCACACCCCGAGCTCGACCGGGTCGGTGGTCGGCAGGCCCTGGTAGCCGCAGGCGGCGGCCAGCTCGACGATGGTCTCGGGGCGGAGCCCGCCGTCCAGGTGGTCGTGCAGGAGCACCTTCGGGGCGCGGGCGATCTGGTCGGGCGTGGGAATGCGGGGGCCGGTGGTGCCCGCGGCGGCAGGGATCTGGGTCTCCATTGCGAGAGGGTAGCTCCTACGCGCGTAGATTTCCACTTCGCCGCGCCGGGGAGCCCCGAGCGTTCACCGGAATCCCGGCCCTCAGCCGTGATCCAGCAGCCGCCCGCGCCGGGACAGCACGAAGTCGCGGAAGGCCGCCACCGGCGGGGTCGGCGCCCGGCCCGCGACCCAGGCCAGCCCGATCGCCCGACGGGTGCGCGGCGCGGTGACCTCCAGCTCCACCACCCCGGGCCGGGGCACCAGGGCGGGCGGCAGCAGCGCCACCCCCAGCCCCGCGGCGACCAGTCCGCGCAGGGTCTCCGCCTCCTCGCCCTCGAACGCGATCCGCGGCGTGAAGCCGGCCTCCGCGCAGAAGCCGTCGGTGATCAGCCGCAGGCCGTACCCCTCCTCCACCGCCACGAACGGCTCCTGCGCCACCTCGGCCAGCCGGATCCGCCGCCGCCCGGCCAGCCGGTGGTCGGCCGGCACCGCCAGGTACAGCTGCTGCTCGTCCAGCGGGCGGGCGACCAGGTCCGGCGAGTCCGGCACCGGGGAGACCAGGCAGAGGTCCAACTCACCCGCGCGCAGCCGGTCCAGCATCGCCGCCACGTAGTCCTGGACCAGCTGGAACCGCACCCGCGGATGGTCCGCCCGGAAGCCGCGCAGCAGTGCGGGCACCGCGTCCGT
Organism: Kitasatospora sp. NPDC049258; assembly: GCF_040678895.1. Taxonomy (NCBI): domain Bacteria; kingdom Bacillati; phylum Actinomycetota; class Actinomycetes; order Kitasatosporales; family Streptomycetaceae; genus Kitasatospora; species Kitasatospora sp. NPDC049258. The sequence goes on along the minus strand of NZ_JBFAQT010000003.1, from coordinate 304,175 downwards.
CCCCATCGTGTGCAGGAAGCCGAAGGCCACCCGGCCCGCCGTCGGATCGGCCTCCGCCCGGGCCGCCTCCGCCCCGCGCTCCAGCTCCGCCAGCGCCCGCTCCACCGAACCGAGCAGCAGCCGCCCAGCCCTGGTCAGCCGTACCGCCCGACCCTGACGGGCCAGCAGGTCCACCCCGAGCTCCGCCTCCAGCCGGGCCACCGCCCGGGACAGCGTGGGCTGCGGCATGTCCAGCAGCTGGGCCGCCTGGGTGACGTGTTCGAGCCGGGCCACCGCGGCGAACTGCGCCAGCTGCGGCGCGAGTCGGACCGCGGCCGACTCCGGATCCAGCTCGGCGGGGCGTACCGGCGGTGAGCTCTCCTCATACGTCATGGCATGAATTCTGGCTTGTTCATGCATTGGACGCATCAACCGCCGCGGTCCTACCGTCGAGACATGCCGCCCGCCAGTACCGGGGCACCCGCGGACACGCTGCCGGGTGCCCTCTCCCAGTCGTCCCCAGCCGCCTCACCCGCCTCACCCACCTCGCCCGCCGACACCCGGCTGCGCCCCGGTGACCGCGCCTTCCGGCGCGCCAACCTCGCGCTGTTCGCCGCCGGGATCGCCACCTTCGTCCTGCTCTACGCCACCCAGGGCCTGCTGCCGCTGCTCTCCCGGGACCTCGACCTGACTCCCGGGCAGGCCAGTTGGACGGCCTCGGCGGCCACCCTCGGCCTCGCCCTGGCACTGCTTCCGGCCAGCGCGCTGTCCGACCGGTACGGGCGCACCGCGGTGATGACCGCCTCCGTGCTCGCCGCCACCGCGCTGGCCCTGCTGCTCCCGCTGGCCCCCGACCTCACCACCCTCACCGCGCTGCGGGCACTCCAGGGCGCGGCCCTCGCCGGGCTGCCGGCCACCGCGATGGCGTACCTCGCCGAGGAGATCCACCCGAGCGCGCTGGCCTCCGCCATGGGCCTGTACGTGGCCGGCAACTCGATCGGCGGCATGGGCGGCCGGCTGGTCTCCGGCTGGGCCGGCGCCGCCTGGGGCTGGCGCTGGGGCCTGGCCGCCTCGGCGGTGGTCGCCCTGCTCGCCGCCCTCGCCTTCCGCCTGCTGATCCCCGCCGCCCGCCAGTTCCGCCGCACCCCGGTCGACGCCCGGGCCCTGGGGCGCACGGTCGCGGCGCACCTGCGGGATCCGCTGCTGCTGCGGCTGTACGCGCTGGGCGCCCTGTTCATGGCCGTCTTCGGCGCGGTCTACAACACCGTCGGCTACCGGCTCACCTCGGCGCCGTTCCAGCTGCCGCAGTCGGTGGCCGCCTCGATCTTCGTGGTCTACCTGGTCGGCACCGTCTCCTCCGCCAACGCGGGCCGCCTGACCGGTCGGCTCGGCCGCCGCGGCACCCTGTACGTCGCGATCGGCACCACGGCGGCCGGCCTGCTGCTCTCGCTGGCCGGATCGCTGCTCTGCGCCCTGCTCGGCCTGGTCCTGATCACCGCCGGCTTCTTCATCGGCCACGCCACCGCCTCCTCCTCGGTCGGCCGCACCGCCACCCACGGCCGCGCCCAGGCCTCCGCGCTCTACCTGATCGCCTACTACCTGGGCAACAGCCTCGGCGGCACCATCGGCGCCGACGCCTACCACGCGGCCGGCTGGTCCGGCGCGGCCGCGGTCGGCCTGACCGCGATGGCCCTCGCGGCGGGCGTCACCCTCTACGCCACCCGCCGGGCGATCCTGGCCCGGCGCGGGCCCGCCCTGGATACACTCCGAGCATGAGCACCGACCCGGCTGGCTACGCCCGGTTGCGCGAGATCGCCGACCAGCTGCCGCAGGTCCCAGGCATCGGCAAGATCGAAATCGCCAACGGCGAGATCGTCATGATGATGTCACCGGTCCGGCGCCACGAACTGGCCGTCCTGCGGATCGCCCGTCAGCTCAACGCGCAGTTGCCGACGACTCACCCCGGCTTTGTCGCACACCCGGGCGCCGACCTGGAGGACGCCGGGCTCGGCCGACTCCGGTGCCCGGACCTCATGGTGTTCGCAGAGAGTGCGCTGGAGGGCGAGGCTCCCGCGCTCCTGCCCCACGAGGTCCTGCTGGTCGTCGAGATCGTCTCGAAGTCGAACCCGGAGAACGACTACGAGAACAAGGTCCGCGACTACGCCGCCATGGGCATTCCGCTCTACCTGCTGGTCGACCCCCGCGAGGGGACGGGGATCGTGCACGACCTGCCGGGCTACTCGGCGCGTACGCCCTTCGCCTTCGGTGACACCATCACCGTGGGCCCGTGGACCATCGACACCGGCGTGCTGCAGACCTACGCCTGACCCGGCCCAGGGACCGCCACCTCGCACCAGAGCACCCCGCCCGACGAGTGCCCCAGCCGGTCCGCCCAGCCGATGACGGGGAGCAGCGACGCCTGCACCTCGGTGTCCCGAGGCGTGGGCATCGACACCCGGAAACAGCCGGGCAGTCGCAGCAGTTGGACGTCCGCATCGGCGAGCAGCGCCAGCGCCCCTGCGATGAAGTACGCCCGGGCGAGCGGGTTCACTCCCCCGCCGCCCGCACCCGCGCCGCACCGGGCGCCACATCCCACTCGATCCCCCCGCCGGGCGGCCGGAGCCACCATCTGCCGTGGTCGACGCCCCGGAACTCGCCGACCCGGCCGGACTCGTCCTCGACCACCAGCTCCCCGACCCGCGGGACAGGCTCCGTACTCACCATGATCTCCTCCTACGCCGAGCGGCCATCACTTTCCGTGCACCTATCGTCACCACCCGGCGCTACGCTGGGAAGGTACGGCACGTCCGCACCGGCGCTGAGGACATGGGGGCGCACAGATGGCAGCCCAGGAACGCGAGTTGACCCCCGAGCGGTCGGTACGTGACCTCTTCGGCTTCCAGCTCAGGGATCTCCGCAAGCGCAACGGCCTCTCCCTGGCGGAGCTGTCGAAGCTGGTGGCGTACAGCAAGACCCACCTGGGCAACGTGGAGACCGCGATCCGCGCCATCCCGCCCGACCTGCCGAGGAAGCTCGACGAACTCCTCGCCACCGACGGGATCTTCAACCGGCTCTACCCGCTGGTCCTGCGCGAGGCGTTCCCGGACTGGTCCCGCCGCTTCATGGAGCTGGAGGCACTGGCGGACACCCAACGGAAGTTCGCCAACGGTGCCATCCCGGGCCTGTGGCAGACGCCGGCATACGGACGCAAGCTCCTGGAACTCGGCCTGCCGCGTGCCGACCGGGAGCAGATCGAGGAGCGCTGGCAGGCCCGCGCAAGCCGTCAGGCGCTCCTGAGCCGCGAGCACCCGCCGCTCATCTGGGTCGTCCTGGACGAATCGGCGATCCGGCGGGTCGTCGGCGACCCGCCGACGATGCGCGGGCAGATCGAGCGCATCCTCGACCTCGCCGACGGTCCCAACGCGGTCGTACAGATCCTCCCCTTCACCGCGGGAGGGCACGGCGCGATGGTCGGCTCGATCAGCCTCCTCGACTTCCGCGACGCACCACGCGCCGCCTATGTCGAGGGCTACGCGGTGGGTCAACTCCTCGAAGGATTCGACGAGGTGGCGGAGGTGGCGTTGACCTACGATCTCGTCCAGGCGGCCGCACTGTCGCCGACCGAGTCGAAGGCGTGGCTGCGGCGCGCATGGGAGGACTTCTCGCGATGAGCACGGCCCACTGGTTCAAGAGCAGCTACAGCGACGCCCAGGGCAACGGCGACTGCCTCCAGGCCTCCTACACCCACCTGCCCACCACCGGCACCGTCCTCGTCGGCGACACCAAGACCCCCGACACCCACCTCACCGTCCCCGCCCCCGCCTGGGCCGCCTTCGTCACCGCCGCGGCCACCGGCGAGTTCGGCACGGTCTGACCCCGGACAGCACCGTGCCCGGGCCGCACGGCGAGGGCGGCCCGGGCACGGTGTGCTCACAGCATCAGGCGATGCGGTCCAGGACGATCGGCTTCGGCGTGAAGGCGGTGCCCTCCGGCGAGATGGTGATGCCGCCGGCCAGCGCCTCCATGGCGTAGTCGTAACGCTCGGGGGTGTCGGTGTGCAGGGTCAGCAGCGGCTGGCCGGCCTTGACGGCCTCGCCCGGCTTGGCGTGGATCTCCACGCCCGCGCCGGCCTGCACCGGGTCCTCCTTGCGGGCCCGGCCGGCGCCCAGGCGCCAGGCGCAGACGCCGACGGCGTACGCGTCCAGGCCGGTGAGCAGGCCGGAGGCGGAGGCGGTGACCACGTGCTGCTCGCGGGCGACCGGGAGCGGGGCGTCGACGTCGCCGCCCTGGGCGGTGATCATGCGGCGCCAGTGGTCCATCGCGGAGCCGTCCCGCAGCGCGTCCGCCGGGTCCTTGCCGTGCACGCCCGCCGCGGCCAGCATCTCGCGGGCCAGCGCCAGGGTCAGCTCGACCACGTCGGCGGGGCCGCCGCCGGCCAGCACCTCGACCGACTCGCGGACCTCCAGCGCGTTGCCCGCGGTGAGGCCGAGCGGGGTCGACATGTCGGTGAGCAGGGCGACGGTGTTGACGCCGGCCGCCTTGCCGAGGCCGACCATGGTGCGGGCCAGCTCCTGGGCGTTCGGCAGGTTCTTCATGAAGGCGCCGGAGCCGACCTTGACGTCCAGGACCAGGGCGCCGGTGCCCTCGGCGATCTTCTTGGACATGATCGAGCTGGCGATCAGCGGGATCGCCTCCACCGTGCCGGTGACGTCGCGCAGCGCGTACAGCTTCTTGTCGGCGGGGGCGAGCCCGTCGCCGGCCGCGCAGATCACGGCGCCCGCACCGCGCAGCACGTCCATCATCTCGTCGTTGGAGAGCAGCGCCCGCCAGCCCGGGATCGACTCCAGCTTGTCCAGAGTGCCGCCGGTGTGGCCGAGACCGCGGCCGGAGAGCTGCGGGACGGCCGCGCCACAGGCGGCGACCAGCGGGGCGAGCGGGAGGGTGATCTTGTCGCCGACGCCGCCGGTGGAGTGCTTGTCGGAGGTCGGCACGCCGAGCGCGGCGAAGTCCATCCGGACGCCCGAGCGGATCATCGCGTCGGTCCAGCGGCTGATCTCACGGAGGTTCATCCCGTTCAGCAGGATCGCCATCGCCAGCGCGGACATCTGCTCGTCGGCGACCTCGCCGCGGGTGTAGGCGTCGATCACCCAGTCGATCTGGGCGTCGGACAGCTCGCCGCGGTCGCGCTTGGTCCTGATGACGGAGGGGGCGTCCATGGGTTCTCCAAGAGGGTGGGGCACGTACTCAGGGTGCGGGAGAAAGCGAAGAGTGTCGCGGGCAAGGCCCGGTCAGGGCCTTCCCGCGACACTCTACGCGCGTAACTGAAAGGGGTGCTAGAGCCGCTCCGGCCCGAAGGCATCGGGCAGGATCTCGGCCATGGTGCGCACCCCGGCGGGGAAGTCGACCAGCAGCTCGGGCCCGCCGTGCTCGTACAGCAGCTGTCGGCAGCGGCCGCACGGCATCAGCAGCTCGCCCGCGCCGTCGACGCAGGTGAAGGCCACCAGCCGGCCGCCGCCGCCGGCGTGCAGCGCGGAGACCAGCCCGCACTCGGCGCACAGGCCGAGCCCGTAGGAGGCGTTCTCCACGTTGCAGCCGGTGACCGTCCGGCCGTCGTCCACCAGGGCCGCCGCCCCGACCGGGAACTTGCTGTACGGCGCGTACGCGCGCGACATCGCGTCGCGGGCGGCGGCGCGCAGCGCCTCCCAGTCGGGTGCGGGTGCGGTGGTCACTTGCCCTGGCCCTTGCGGTAGATCTGGCCGTCCGCCTTCGGCGGCCGCAGCCGCTGCGAGGCCGCCGCGAGGACCACCAGGGTGATCACGTACGGGGTGGCCACGATCAGCGGGCGCTGCACCGAGTCGGTGGTGGCGTACCAGAGCGACAGGCCGCCGGCCACCACGATGCTGATCAGCGCCGGGGTGTACTTGCGGCGGTAGGACTGCCAGAGCGCGAGCACCGCCATCGCCACGGCGACGATGATCAGCAGCACGTGGACGTTGTCCGCGTCGCGCAGCTGGAGGCTGTCGGTGAAGCCGAACAGGCCGGCGCCCATGGCGAGACCGCCGGGCATCCAGTTGCCGAAGATCATCGCGGCGAGACCGATGAAGCCTCGGCCCTGGGTCTGGCCGTCCTTGTAGAAGTGCGAGGCGACCAGCGAGAGGTACGCACCGGCGAGGCCGGCGAACGCGCCCGAGGCGATCACCGCGAGGTACTTGTACTTGTAGACGTTGACGCCGAGGGACTCCGCCGCGGTCGGGTTCTCACCGCAGGAGCGCAGCCGCAGGCCGAAGACCGTGCGCCAGAGCAGGAAGTAGCTCAGCACCAGCAGGGCGGCGGCGATCACGATGACCACCGACAGGTTGGTGACCAGGCCGCCGAGGATGCCGGCGACGTCGGAGACCAGGAACCAGTGGTGCGCCTCGATCGTGTCCAGCCAGGGCGACAGCCCCGGGATGGTGATGTTCGGCAGCGACTCGGCCGGGGGCGACTGGTTGGCACCGGCGCCGAAGGCCACGTAGTCCTTGTAGTAGATCTTGTTGACGTAGGCGCAGATGCCGGGGATCAGCAGGTTGATGCCGACGCCGGAGACGATGTGGTCGACGCCGAAGGTCACCGTGACGATCGCGTGCAGCAGGCCGCCGAGCGCGCCGCCGGCCATCCCGGCCAGCAGGCCGACCCACGGGTTGACCAGGTAGCCGGCCCAGGCACCGCAGAAGGTGCCGGCGACCATCATGCCTTCGAGGCCGATGTTGACCACGCCGGCCCGCTCGGACCACAGACCGCCGAGACCGGCCATCGCGATCGGCACGGCCGAGCCGAGCGCCGCGGTGATCTGCCCGGAAGCGGTCAGGCCGTGGTTGCCGGTCAGGGTGGCGACCACCGAGACCAGCACCAGGGCGGCGGCGATCAGCAGCAGCACCACCGGCCAGGTGATCTTGTGCTTCTTGGCGGGCGCGCTGCCCGGCGACTTCGGCCGGGTCGAGGTTGCGGTGCTCACGCGGCCACCTCCTTCTTGGCGGCCGCAGCGGCCTGCGCGGCGAGCTCGGCGCCGACCTTCTGCTGCTGGCGCTTGAGGCCGTAGCGACGCACCAGCTCGTAGGCGACGACGACACAGATGACGATGGTGCCCTGCATGACGGCGACGATCTCCTGCGGGAAGTCACCCTGCAGCGGCAGCTGCACGGCGGTGACGTCCATGAACGCGAAGAGCAGTGCCGAGAAGACGATGCCGATCGGGCTGTTGCGGCCGAGCAGCGCGATAGCGATGCCGGTGAAGCCCAGGCCCTGCTGGAAGCTGGTGCCGTAGGTGTACGAGCTCTGCAGCAGGGTCGGCATGCCGATCAGACCGGCCAGCGCGCCGGAGACGGCCATGCTGATCAGCACCATCCGCTTGACGTTGACGCCGGAGGCCTTGGCGGCGCTCTCGGAGCGGCCGGTCGCCCGCAGGTCGAAGCCGAAGCGGGTGCGGTTCAGGGTGAGCTGGAAGCCCACACCGACGATCACCGCGATGATGAAGAAGCCCCAGAGGGTGCCGCCGGCCGTCTCGATCGAGAAGAAGTGGCTGGACTGCGAGATCGGCTTGGTCTGGATGCTGTTGGTGCTGGTGCCGGACTTCGGCGCGAAGATGCCGGGCACCAGCAGCAGGCCGACCACGGCCAGCGAGATCGCGTTCAGCATGATGGTCGAGATGACCTCGCTGACACCGCGGTAGACCTTCAGCACACCGGCGATCGAGGCCCAGATGCCACCGGCCAGCATGGCGGTGACCAGCAGCAGCGGGATCTGGATGAACGCCGGGAGCGCGATCTGGCTGCCGACGTACGCCGTGAACAGCGCGGCGATCCGGTACTGGCCCTCGACGCCGATGTTGAACAGGTTCATCCGGAAGCCGAAGGCGGCGGCCACGGCGGCCAGGTAGTAGGTGGTGCCCTTGTTGAGGATCTGCACCTGCCCGTCCGAGGCGGTGCCGTACGTGATCATCACGTCGAACGCCTTGAACGGGTCACGGCCCGAGCTCAGCAGCAGGACCGAGCAGATCGCCAGGGACAGCAGCACGGCGAGCACCGGCGCAGCCAGCCCGAGCACGATCCGCTCCAGGTCGAACCGCTGGGCGAGCTTGCCCTTGGCGGGGGTGGGACTGGTCATGTGGGTTACTCCCCCGCCTGCGGGTCGTCGGCGGTGTCGGTGGGCTCGGCCGAGGTGGTCTCGGCCGGGGTGTCCGCGGCCGTCTCGCTCTCGGTACCGGCGGCGGCGATGGCTTGGGCCTCGGCCAGGGCCTCGGCGTCCGACTCGATGTGGCCCTTGGCCGCACCGGTCATCGCGGTGCCCAGGTCCTCGGCGGTGACGGTGGCCGGGTCGGCGTCCGCGACCAGGCGGCCGCGGTAGATCACCCGGATGTGGTCGGAGAGGCCGATCAGCTCGTCCAGGTCGGCGGAGATCAGCAGCACCGCCAGGCCGTCACGCTGGGCGTCCCGGATCTGGCCCCAGATCTGCGCCTGCGCGCCGACGTCCACACCGCGGGTGGGGTGGGCGGCGATCAGAAGCTTGGGGTCGTGGCTCATCTCGCGGCCGACGATCAGCTTCTGCTGGTTGCCGCCGGAGAGCGAGGCCGCGGTGACCTCGATGCCGGGGGTGCGGACGTCGTACTCCTCGACGATCCGCAGGGTGTCCTTGCGGGCGCCGGCCGAGTCGAGCAGCACGCCCTTGGAGTTCGGGGTCTCGGTGACGTGGCCGAGGATCCGGTTCTCCCAGAGCGGGGCCTCCAGCAGCAGGCCGTGCTTGTGGCGGTCCTCGGGGATGTAGCCGATGCCGGCCTCGCGGCGGGCCCGGGTGAGCTTGCGGGAGATGTCCTGGCCGTCCAGCGTGACGACCCCGGCGTCCGGCACCAGCATGCCCATGATGGCCTCGACCAGTTCGGCCTGGCCGTTGCCCTCGACACCGGCGATGCCGAGCACCTCGCCCTTGCGGATCCGCAGCGAGACGTCGTCCAGGACCACGCGCTCGATGCCCTCGGCGTCCGCCTTGGCGATCCGCAGACCCTCCAGGCGGAGCATCTCGACGTCGGTGACGGTGGACTCGCGGCTCTCCGGGGAGGGCAGCTCGGCGCCGACCATCAGCTCGGCGAGCTGGCGGGCGGTGACGCTCTTCGGGTCGGCGTCGCCGACCGTGGTGCCGCGGCGGATGACGCTGATCGCGTCGGCGACCGAGAGCACCTCGTGCAGCTTGTGCGAGATGAAGATGACGGTGACGCCCTCGGCCTTGAGCTCCCGCAGGTTCGCGAAGAGCGCCTCGACCTCCTGGGGCACCAGGACCGCGGTGGGCTCGTCCAGGATCAGGATCCGGGCGCCGCGGTAGAGGACCTTGAGGATCTCCACGCGCTGCCGGTCGGCCACGCCCAGGTCCTCGACCAGCGCGTCCGGGCGCACGCCCAGGCCGTACTGGTCGGAGATCTGCTGGATCTTCGCCTTGGCCTTGGCTCCTATCCCGTGCAGCTTCTCGCCGCCCAGGACCACGTTCTCCCAGACCGTCAGGTAGTCGGCCAGCATGAAGTGCTGGTGCACCATGCCGATGCCGCGGGCGATCGCGTCGCCGGGGGTGTTGAACTCGACGAGCTCGCCGTCGATCTTGATGGTGCCCTCGTCCGGCTTCTGCATGCCGTAGAGGATCTTCATCAGAGTGGACTTGCCGGCGCCGTTCTCACCCATCAGCGCGTGCACGGTGCCGCGCTGGACGGTGATGTCGATGTCGTGGTTGGCCACGACACCGGGGAAGCGCTTGGTGATGCCGCGCAGTTCGACGGCAGGTGTCGCCGTCCCCGCGCTGGGGCTGCCGCCCGTGCTGGGGGTGGGGTCGGGAGCGCTGATGGCGATCTCCTGGGTGGTCGTCGGGCGCTTCGTTGCGCTGGAGAGATCAGGGGCGGGGACGGGAGGGGGCCCGGTGGGTACGCACTGCGTACCTGCCGGGCCCCTCCCCTGCGAGTCGGACGGCCGTCACCCCGCCGCCGGGCAGGCGGTGGCGGGGGACGGAAACCGGATCAGCTCTGCGGGGCGGTCGGAACCTTGGTGGCGCCGCTGGTGATCGCCTCACCGGCGGTCTTCAGCTTGGCCTGGATGTCGTCGATGTGGTTGCCGGTGGTGGCCAGCGAGACACCCTCGGCCTTGAGGTCGAAGTTCTTCACACCGGTGATGGTGTTACCGTCCTTGACCGACTTGATGTAGGTGTACACGGCGGTGTCCACGTTCTTCACCATCGAGGTGAGGATGTGGTCCTTGTACTTCGCCAGGGCGGGCTGGGCGGCCTGGTCGGAGTCGACACCGATGGCCCACTTGCCGGCGGTGGCCACGGCCTCGATCGCGCCGGAGCCGGAGGAGCCGGCGGCGGCGTAGATGACGTCCGCGCCCTTGTCGAGCTGGCCCTGGGCGGCTTCCTTGCCCTTGCCCGGGTCGTTGAAGCCGCTGAAGTCCGGCGGGGTGGTCAGGTAGGTGACGTCGACGACGATGCTCGGGTCGACGGACTTGGCACCCGCGGTGTAACCGGCCTCGAACTTCTTGATCAGCTCGGACTGGACGCCACCGATGAAGCCGATCTGGTGGGTCTTGCTCTTCGCGGCGGCGGCGACGCCGGCGAGGTACGAGCCCTCCTGCTCCGAGAAGGTCAGCGAGGTGACGTTGCTCGGCTGGTCGGCCGACGCGGAGTCGATGATCGCGAACTTGACGTTCGGGTTGTCCTTGGCGACCTTGTTGACCGCGTCCTGGTAGACGAAGCCGACCGCGATGACCGGGTTGTAACCGGCGGTCACCAGGCTGTTGAGGCGGGCTTCCTTGTCGGACTCGGCCTCACCGGTCTTGGCCTCGGCCTCGTTGACCTGGACGCCGAGCTCGGCCTTGGCCTTGTCGAGGCCACGGGCGGCGGAGTCGTTGAACGACTGGTCGCCACGGCCACCGATGTCGTAGGCCATACCGACCTTGATGGAGCCGGTGCCGGAACCGGAGGCGCCGGCGGAGGTGCTGTCAGTGCTCTTTGCGCCGCAGGCGGCGAGCGAAGCGATGCCCAGGGAACCCGAGAGCATCACCGCGGCGAGCTTGAGTGAACGGCGCAAGGGAGTATCTCCTTCTCACACACCCGTTTGGCGTGGTCGAGCGCCACCGTAACGCGCGTAGAACACGGTTGGGTTACGGCCTGCCGGGGCATTCGGGTTGTTATCAAAATGTGGTCCGACTTCAGGATGAATCCGGACATAGCGCCACAGTTGTTCAACCGAATGTCACTACCGAGTGATACCGGACAACCACCCTACGCCCAGCCGACCTCAACCGTCACAAACCGCGCCGGGCAAGGGCCGGGGCCGCCGAAGCGGCCCCGGCCCCCGATCGAACAAGGTCAGACCCGGCCGTGCTCCAGCGCGAGTGCCGAGAACAGCTCCACACCCACCGCGATCGCCCGCTCGTCCACGTCGAAGTCGCCCTGGTGCAGGTCCCGGACCCCCTTCTCGTGCGGCGCCCGCACGCCGAGCCGGGCCAGCGCGCCCGGGGCGTGCTCCAGGTACCAGGAGAAGTCCTCACCGCCCAGGCTCTGCTCGGTGTCCTCCACCACCGGCCCGGCCGACTCCGCCGCGAAGCGGGCCGTCATGGCGGCCTCCAGCTGGGCGATCGACTCGTGCTCGTTCACCACCGGGGGCACCCCGCGGTGGTAGTCCAGCGCCCACTTGGCCCGGTGGGTCTCGGCGATCCGGCCGATCAGCTCGTCCAGCGCCTCCGGGGCCTCGCGCCAGCCGGCCAGCTCCAGGCAGCGCACGGTGCCCTCCAGCTCGGCGTGCTGCGGGATCACGTTCGGCGCCGAGCCGGCGGCGATCCGGCCGAAGACCAGGCTGACGCCCCAGCGCGGGTCCATCCGGCGCGCCAGGGCGGCGGGCAGCTCGGCGGCCATCCGGGCCACCGCGGTGACCAGGTCGGTGGTCAGGTGCGGCCGGGCGGTGTGGCCGCCGGGGCCGTCCAGCCCGAGCAGCAGCCGGTCGCAGGCCGAGGTGATCGCGCCGACCCGCAGGCCGATCCGGCCGACCTGCACCTTGGGGTCGCAGTGCACCGCGAAGATCCGGCCGACGCCGGCCATCCCGTCCGCCTTGATGACGTCCAGCGCGCCGCCCGGCATGACCTCCTCGGCGGGCTGGAAGATCATCCGGATCGGCTGCCGCAGCTCCCCGGTGGCGGCCGCCCCGGCCAGCACCAGCGCGGTGCCCAGCACCACGGAGGTGTGCACGTCGTGGCCGCAGGCGTGGGCCCGGCCGGGGAGGGTGGAGCGGTAGGGCGCCTCGCTCTTGGCGTCCTCGATCGGCAGCGCGTCGATGTCGGCGCGGAAGGCCAGGAAGGGGGTGCCCGACCGGGTGCCCGCCGGCACGATGTCCACGATCAGCCCGGTACCCCCGGGGAGCACCCGCGGCTGGAGACCGGCCGCCAGCAGCCGCTCGCGCAGCAGCCGGGTGGTCCGGAACTCCTGGCGGCCCAGCTCGGGGTGGCGGTGCAGATCCCGCCGGAAGGCGATCAGCTCGGCCTCGTAGGCCCGTACCCGTGCGCGGAGGTCCGAGCCCGGACCGGCCGGAGCACGGTCGACGGCGGTGGCGAGGGCGGCCCGGCGGGCGGGCTGAGGATCGTTCACCTCAACAAGACTAGGCCGGTGGAGGGTTTTTGGCCCGACTTCCTCCGAAGTCGTCCCCGGATGGGTGCATACCGAACGCACTACTGGGTATGACATCTCGTTTCAGCCGCCTTCCCGGGTGGTCCCCGCCTGTGCAACGAACGCCCGGCCGGACGGACACGGTGATCGTCCGCACGGCGGTTTCGGCAACGGCTTCCCCTCCCCGTGGTCATGTCCGGGCAAAGCTTTCGGATGCGCTCTTGAGCTGCGCACATCAGTCCGAATAGACAGCTAGCGCACAGTCAACTTCCGTGCCGGCTGCGGTTCGTCCGCCGCCGGCCCGGTCCGTCATGCCCTCACGAAGGGCAGCTGACGGTCCATCGATCCGAGAAGTGGGGACCCGACGTGCCAGCAGCACGCAACCGGCTCTCCCGGAGCTTCGCCGTGGCACCCGCCGCGGCGCTGATCCTGGGAACACTCGCGATGGCCGCCCCGGCCACCGCCGCCACCCCGGCCGACGCGCCGAACGCCGCCCGGCAGCTCGCCGGGACGCACCCGGCCTGGGCCACCGCCCAGACCGACCAGGGCGCGGTGGCCGACGCCACCTCGGCCACGGCCCGGGTCTACCTGGCCGGCCGGGACGCCAAGGGCCTCACGGACCTGGCCAAGGAGCTCTCGGACCCGTCCTCGCGCTCGTACGGGCAGTACCTGAGCGCCGACCAGGCCAAGGCGCGCTTCGGCGCCAGCCCCGAGCAGGTCGCGGCGGTCACCGCCTGGCTCACCTCGGCCGGGCTCACGGTCGGCGAGAGCACCCCGCACTACCTCCAGGTCTCCGGCACCTCCGCCGCGCTGGCCAAGGCCCTCGGGACCGCCATCCACAGCTACCGCGCGCCGGACGGCAGCACCCGCCGCGCCCCCGCCGCGGACGTCACCCTGCCGGCCGGGGTGGCCGGCTCGGTGCTCGCGGTGGGCGGCATCAGCGACGCCGTCCACAAGGACGTCTCGCACGCGATCTCGGTCCGCGACGCCGAGGCCAAGGCCGACGCCGCGGCGGCCCCGTTCGCCGCGCGCGGCCTCGCCCCGGCCAAGAAGCCGGACGCGACGCTGCCGACCGAGCCGACCTGCTCCGAGGACGGCTACGGCTCCAAGACCGCCAAGGGCGCGCCGGAGGGCTACGAGAAGAACGAGCCCTTCGCGCCCTGCTCGTACACCCCGAGCCAGCTGCGCAAGGCCTACGGCGTCACGGAGGCGAAGGTGACCGGCAAGGGGGCCCGGGTCGCCATCATCGACGCCTACGGCCTGCCGAGCATGGAGCAGGACGCGAACCACTTCTCCACCGCGCACGGCGACCAGCCGTTCGCGCCGGGGCAGTACAAGGAGTACGTCACCCCCGCCCAGTGGGTGCACCAGGACGAGTGCGGCGGCGCGGACGGCTGGGCCGGCGAGGAAGCGCTCGACGTCGAGATGGCGCACGGCCTGGCGCCGGGCGCCCAGGTGGTCTACGTCGGCGCCAACTCCTGCTACGACGACGACCTGAACGCCGCGATGGCCAAGGTCGTCGACGAGCACCTGGCCGACGTGGTCTCCAACTCCTGGGGCGAGATCATGCACGGCACGAGCGGGGACATCGACCCCGCCGTGGTCGCCGCGGACAACCAGATATTCCAGCTGGGCGCGGTCCAGGGCATCGGCTTCACCTTCTCCAGCGGCGACTGCGGCGACAGCTCCCCGGGCGCCGCGGCGACCGGTGTGAACTGCCAGGCCGACTCCAACCAGGCGCAGGCCGACTGGCCGTCCGCCTCCCCGTGGGTCACCTCGGTCGGCGGCACCGCCCTGGAGCTCGGCGACAAGTCGGGCCGCTACGGCCACGAGGTGTCGATGGGCGACCAGCGCTCGGTGCTCTCGGCCGACCAGAAGTCCTGGAGCCCGTTCCCCGGCTTCTTCTACTTCGGCGGTGGCGGCGGCGTCTCCAAGGACTTCCCGCAGCCCTGGTACCAGCAGGGCGTGGTGCCCGACTCGATCGCGAAGAAGGCCGCCGACGGCACCGCCTCGGCGACCCCGCTGCGGGCCACCCCGGACGTCGCGATGAGCGGTGACCTGGTCGCCGCCACCCTGGTCGGCTTCACCGCGGGCGGGGTCTACAGCGAGGGCGGCTACGGCGGCACCTCGGTCTCCTCCCCGGAGTACGCGGCCATGATCGCCGACGCCATCGAGGTGCGCGGCGGCCGGGCGATCGGCTTCGCCAACCCGGCCATCTACGACCGGGCCCACAGCGGCGCCTTCCGGGACGTGGACGACTCGGCCGTGCACACCAAGTTCGGCAACGTGGTCGACCTCGGCGTGGTGAGCGGCTCGCTGCGGGTCCGGCTCTACAAGCTGGCCGCCGACTACGGCCTCAAGGCCACCTGCGGCTACGACACCGCCACCGGCGTCGGCACCCCCGGCAAGGACTACTTCAAGTCCTTCAAGCTGCCCCGCCACTGATCGACCCCGTTCGGACGGCCCCGGTGCGCACCCGCGCACCGGGGCCGTCCGGCGTCCGGGCCGGCGCCCTTGAGATGATCGGGACACAGGGCACCCGGACATCTCAAGGAGTGGCAATGACCGAGCGCAAGGTGGCCGTGGTCACCGGTGCCAGCAGCGGGATCGGCGCGGCGACCGCCCGCCGGCTGGCCGAGGACGGGTTCGAGGTGGTGGTCACCGCCCGCCGGACCGACCGGATCGAGGAGCTGGCCAAGGAGATCGCCGCGGCCGGCGGCGCCGCCCGGGCGTACCCGCTGGACGTGACCGACCGGACCGCCGTGGACGCCTTCGCGGCCGAGGTCGGCCCGGTGCACGTGCTGGTCAACAACGCCGGCGGGGCGATCGGCGCGGAGAGCGTGGAGGCCGCCGACCCGGCCGACTGGCGGGCGATGTACGAGGTCAACGTGATCGGCGTGCTGAACGTGACCCAGGCGCTGCTGCCGGCGCTGCGGGCCACCGGGGACGGCACCGTGCTGGTGCTCAGTTCCACCGCCGCGCTGGCCGCCTACGAGGGCGGCGGCGGGTACGTGGCGGCCAAGCACGCCGCCCACACCATCGCCGCGACGCTGCGGCTGGAGCTGGTCGGCGAGCCGATCCGGGTGATCGAGATCGCCCCGGGGATGGTGAAGTCCGAGGGCTTCGCGGTGACCCGCTTCCGCGGCGACGAGGCCAAGGCCGCCGCCGTCTACGCGGGCGTGGCCGCACCGCTCAGCTCCGCCGACGTGGCCGACACCGTCGCCTGGGCCGTGACCAGGCCCTCGCACGTCAACATCGACCTGCTGGTGGTCCGCCCGCGCGCCCAGGCGGCCAACCACAAGGTGCACCGGGAGCTGTGACCGGGGGCGGGGATGACCCGGCGGCGGGCCGCCGGGTCATCCCGGTCAGCTGACAGGAAGGTGTCAACGTCACAACTTGATAGCTCGTTCGAGTGAATTCTGCGCGCCCTCTGCCCAACTGATGAGCCCTCAACTACGGTGGTGCCGCTGCCAGGCCCGGCCTCCTACCGGTCGGCCCGTTCGCTTCCGCACCGGCAGTTCCCGCCATCCGTCGGCCCTAGTTTCGTCTCTGCCACCACGGTTCACCGGTGCCCCGGGCCGCCCGCCCGCGGACCGACACCCCCTTCCCGCCCTCACGAGGAGGACCCGCTGGCCAGCGACATCCCGCCGCAGCGTCTCGACGCGCGGACGGCACCGTCCTTGCTCGGGCTTCACCGCTTCAACGAGGCCGACGCCGGTGCCGCCGAGGAGGCCCTGCTGGCCTGCTGCGGCAGCCACCGCTGGGCGCTCCGGCTCACCGCCCACCGCCCGTACCCCGACATAGAGTCACTGCTGGCCGCCGCCAGCGAGGCCTCCTACGACCTGCGCCCGGCCGACCTGGCCGAGGCGCTGGCGGACGAGAGCTGGATGCCGCAGCCGCTGCTGGGCATGCGCGCACCCGGCAGCCAGGCCGCGCACACCGCGCTCCGGGCCGCGCACGCCGCGTACGAGGCCCGGTTCGGGCACGTCTTCGTGGTCTGCCTGGAGGGTGTGGTGCCCGAGGAGATGCTGGACACCGTGCTCACCTCGATCCGCACCCGACTGGCCAACGACCCCGACGAGGAGCGCCTGATCGCCGCCGACGAGCTCCGGCGGATCGCCCTGACCCGGCTGGAGCACCTGGTCGCCACCCACTCCGCGCCCGCGGCGCGCTGAAGTCGCACCGAGCTCCCGGCGGGCCCGCTCACCGCGGCCGGCCGTCCGGGCGCTGGGCGGCCCGGAGCTTGGCCAGCTGGGCCCGGACCACCTCCGGGTCGGGCTCGGCGGCCGGCTCCTTGTCCGTGCCCACCGTGGAGAAGACCGCCAGCGCGGTGCCGACCCGGGCCAGCAGGGCGTGCTGGGAGAGGGTGGCGGTACCCGATTCATTCGTCAGGGTGAACGCGGTGGCGGCGTCCGCTCCCTCCGGGGTGGGCGTGTCGGTCCGGGTCAGCCGGTGCCGGGTCTGCACGCCCCGGCCGGGTGCGGCTCCGCCGCCGGCGACCGAGGTGAAGCCGGTGCAGTGCGCCAGCACCTGCTCCAGCTCGCCCTGGAGCCGCTCGGCCCGCCCGGGCCCGAAGGCCAGCAGCCCGGCGTAGAGGGCCGCGTGCGGATCGCCCTTCCTGGTCACGCTGAGGTCCGCCTCCGCGGTGGGCCCCGAGGCCGCCTTGCCGGGGGCGACCGCGTCCAGCACCGGCTGGCAGGCGGGCCGGTCCGCGGTCTCCCGCTCCTGGTCAGGGGCGGTGTCCTGGCCCGGTGTCAGCAGGGTGACGGCGTACCCGGGGCCGAGCTCGGCATCGGTCACCACCGCGGCCCGCAGCCCGCCCGCGTCCAGCTCCCGGCCCGGCGCCGGCCGGTCCGCCACGGGTCCGGCGGCGGGGCCGACGGTGGTGCAGCCGGCTGCCAGCGCCAGCAGGACGCAGCAGAGCAGGCGGGGGGTGCGGTCGGGCACGGTCGGTCCTCCGGGAGAGGTGGGGCGACGGCGGACTCACGCACCGTAGCGCAGTCGCGCGGGCACCCAGAGTGACAATTCCCCGATTCGTTAGGCCGTGAGTGCCTGTTTGATCACACCTGAGGCCCCCGGGGGCGGTTGCCGACACGGCGTCGATAGGATGCTGGCGGCCGGTGGACCGTACCCGGCCGGGCTGACCGACACCGAAGCCGGCCGAGCCCCCAATCCGCTTCCGGAGGGTTTTCCGTGCCGGCTGGAACGCTGTACCGCGGCCGGGAAGGCATGTGGAGTTGGGTGGCTCATCGAGTCACCGGCGTCCTCATCTTCTTCTTCCTGTTCGCCCACGTCCTCGACACCGCACTGGTGCGCGTGTCCCCCCAGGCGTACGACTCCGTCATCGCCACGTACAAGACGCCGCTGGTGAACCTGATGGAGTACGGCCTCACCGCCGCCATCCTGTTCCACGCGCTGAACGGCCTGCGGGTCGTCGCCGTCGACTTCTGGTCCAAGGGCCCGAAGTACCAGCGGCAGATGCTCTGGTCCGTGGTGGGCCTGTGGGTCGTCCTGATGGCGGGTGCCTTCTACCCGATCCTTCAGCACACGCTTCGTACCTGGTTCGGGGGCTGATCGCGATGGCGAACGACATCACCGAGGACCTGGTGGTCCCCTCCGTCCATGCCCACACCGGCAAGGGCCTGGGCACCGGCAACCCCGCCGACGCATTCGTGGTCGAGCCCCCGCGGGCCCGCTCCGTGAAGACCCCTCGTCGCACCCGCACCAACTTCGAGATGCTCGCCTGGCTGTTCATGCGCCTGTCGGGTGTCGTCCTGGTGGTGCTGGTGCTCGGCCACCTGCTGATCAACATCGTCCTCGACGGCGGTGTCTCGAAGATCAGCTTCGCCTTCGTGGCCGGCAAGTGGGCCTCGCCGTTCTGGCAGTTCTGGGACCTGCTGATGCTGTGGCTGGCGATGCTGCACGGCTCGAACGGCATGCGCACCGTCATCAACGACTACGCGGAGAAGGACTCCACTCGTCTGTGGCTGAAGGCCCTCCTGGGTGTCACGACCGTCTTCACGGTCCTGCTCGGCACCCTGGTGATCTTCACCTTCGACCCCAACATCTAGAACGCGGCTCCTAGCGGCATCTAGTCGGTATCGAGACCGGACGAGGCTTAAGACCCCATGCAGATTCACCAGTACGACACCGTCATCGTCGGCGCGGGCGGCGCCGGCATGCGCGCGGCCATCGAGTCGACCCAGCGCAGCCGTACCGCCGTGCTGACCAAGCTCTACCCGACCCGCTCCCACACCGGCGCGGCCCAGGGCGGCATGTGCGCCGCCCTCGCCAACGTCGAGGAGGACAACTGGGAGTGGCACACCTTCGACACGGTCAAGGGTGGTGACTACCTGGTCGACCAGGACGCCGCCGAGATCATGTGCAAGGAGGCCATCGACGCCGTCCTCGACCTGGAGAAGATGGGCCTGCCCTTCTCCCGCACCGAGGCCGGCCGGATCGACCAGCGCCGCTTCGGCGGTCACTCCCGCAACCACGGTGAGGCGCCGGTGCGCCGCTCCTGCTACGCGGCCGACCGCACCGGTCACATGATCCTCCAGACGCTGTTCCAGAACTGCGTCAAGCACGGCGTCGAGTTCTTCAACGAGTTCTACGTCCTGGACCTGCTGATCAACGAGGGCAGGACCGCGGGAGTCGTCGCCTACGAGCTCGCCACCGGCGAGATCCACGTCTTCCAGGCCAAGGCGGTCGTCTTCGCCTCCGGCGGCACCGGCAAGATGTTCAAGGTCACCTCCAACGCCCACACCCTGACCGGTGACGGCCAGGCGGTGGCGCTGCGCCGCGGCCTGCCGCTGGAGGACATGGAGTTCTTCCAGTTCCACCCGACGGGCATCTGGCGGATGGGCATCCTGCTCACCGAGGGCGCCCGCGGCGAGGGCGGCATCCTGCGCAACAAGGACGGCGAGCGCTTCATGGAGCGCTACGCCCCCGTCATGAAGGACCTCGCGTCCCGTGACGTGTGCTCCCGCGCGATCTACTCCGAGATCCGGGCCGGCCGCGGCTGCGGCCCCGACGGCGACCACGTCTACCTGGACCTCACGCACCTCCCGCCGGAGCAGCTGGACGCCAAGCTCCCGGACATCACCGAGTTCGCGCGCACCTACCTCGGCATCGAGCCCTACACGGACCCGATCCCGATCCAGCCCACCGCGCACTACGCCATGGGCGGCATCCCGACCAACGTCGAGGGTGAGGTGCTGGCCAACAACACCGACGTGATCCCGGGCCTGTACGCGGCCGGCGAGGTCGCCTGCGTCTCGGTGCACGGCGCCAACCGCCTGGGCACCAACTCGCTGCTGGACATCAACGTGTTCGGCCGCCGGGCCGGCCTGGCCGCCGCCGCCTACGCGGACAAGGCCGACTACGTGCCGCTCCCGGAGAACCCGGCCGAGCTGGTCGAGGCCATGATCGACGGCCTCCGCGAGTCGACCGGTACGGAGTCCGTCGCGCAGATCCGCAAGGAGCTGCAGGAGTCCATGGACGCGAACGCCTCGGTGTACCGGACCGGTGACACCCTGAAGCGGGCCGTCACGGACATCGCCGGGCTCAAGGAGCGCTTCAAGAACGTCGCGATCCAGGACAAGGGCATGCGCTACAACACGGACCTCCTGGAGGCCGTGGAGCTGGGCAACCTGCTCGACCTGGCCGAGGTGCTGGCCGTCTCCGCGCTGGCCCGGCAGGAGTCCCGCGGCGGTCACTACCGCGAGGACTTCCCGACCCGCGACGACGAGAAGTTCATGCAGCACACCATGGCGTACCAGGAGGTTGCCGCCGACGGCACCACCTCGATCCGCCTCGACTACAAGCCGGTCGTCACGACCCGCTACCAGCCGATGGAGCGTAAGTACTGATGAGCACTCCGACTGTGGAGCAGCACTCGGCCGCTCTGGACGCGGCTGAGGCCGGCGGTGTCCAGCTGATCACCGTCACCCTGCGGATCCGCCGGTTCAACCCGGAGGAGCACCCGGACCCGGTGTGGGTCGACTACCAGCTGGAGATGGACCCGAAGGAGCGCGTCCTGGACGCGCTCAACAAGGTCAAGTGGGAGCAGGACGGCACCCTGACCTACCGCCGTTCCTGTGCGCACGGCATCTGCGGCTCGGACGCGATGCGGATCAACGGCCGTAACCGGCTGGCGTGCAAGACCCTGATCAAGGACGTCAACCCGGAGAAGCCGATCACGGTCGAGGCCATCAAGGGCCTCGCGGTCCTCAAGGACCTGATCGTCGACATGGACCCGTTCTTCCAGGCGTACAAGGACGTCATGCCGTTCCTGATCACCAACGGGAACGAGCCGACCCGCGAGCGGCTGCAGTCCGCCGAGGACCGCGAGCGCTTCGACGACACCACCAAGTGCATCCTGTGCGCCGCGTGCACCTCGTCCTGCCCGGTGTTCTGGAACGACGGCCAGTACTTCGGCCCGGCCGCGATCGTCAACGCGCACCGCTTCATCTTCGACTCGCGCGACGAGGGCGCCGAGCAGCGCCTGGAGATCCTGAACGACCGTGAGGGCGTCTGGCGCTGCCGGACCACCTTCAACTGCTCGGAGGCCTGCCCGCGTGGCATCGAGGTCACCAAGGCGATCCAGGAGGTGAAGCGCGCGCTCGTCACGCGTCGCTTCTAGCAGCTCCGCTTCCCGCAGCCGCTGCGTCGAGGGCCCGTCCGGTCGAACCGGACGGGCCCTCGGCCGTTGCTCCCCCGCCGTCAGCAGCTCCCGGCCGTCAGCGCCGGTCGCCGTCCCGGCCGGCGGCCAGCAGCGGGAGCAGCAGCGGCCCGACGAACAGCGCCACGGCCATGTACCGGAAGTGCGGGGCGGCGTTGGCCACGATCAGGTTGAGCTGGAGCCCGAGCAGGACGGCGCCGCCCACCGCGACGACGGCGAACGAGCCGCGCCGGCGGGCGTACACCGCGAGGGCCGCGTAGCCGAGGTAGCACCAGACGGCGCCGCGCCAGAAGAGCCAGTCCAGCTGGGGTGCCCGGAAGGCGTCGTGCAGCCAGATCGCGGCCCTCAGCATCGGCTGCGCCACCGGGTGCGGGCGCAGGGTGTCCGCGTACCGGCTGTGCTCCAGGTCGCCGCCGGGTGCGGTGAAGCCGAACAGGTCGGGCGAGGCCTTCGGGCTCTGCACCACCGTGTCGCCGGCCCGGGCCGCCGGGGCGCCCCAGATCGCCCAGGCGATGTGGCCGCGGCAGAGCCGGGCGTCGACCACGTAGTCCGGGTGGTCGAGGGCGATCCGGCTCCACATCGAGACCAGCTCGTCGCTGTGGGCGGCGGCCTGGTGGCGGTCCCAGCCCTCCCCCCAGTTGGTCAACGGGTCGATCGAGAAGCACTGGTAGCCCGCGGTGTCCCAGGTGGTCAGCGGCGCGACCGCGGCCAGCACGGCCTTGTCCTCGGTGCTGAAGGCCGCCGGGTCCCGGTGGTAGGCCACCGCGAGGTCGTCGTAGTTGAGCGAGTAGACCATGTACGCCGGGGGCCGGTGGATGCCCCAGATCGCCGAGTAGGCCCACAGGTTGAGGAAGAGCGGGATGGCCAGCGCGACGGCCGTCAGCAGCGCGATCCGGCGGCGCACCAGCGGGACGGCGGCCAGCAGCAGGGTCGCCACCACCAGCATCAGGCCGTAGCTGCTGTTGCGGAACAGGCCGAGGCCGAGCATCGAGAGGAAGAAGACCGCCAGGTCCAGCCGCAGCGCCCGGCCGCCGCGTCCGATGCTGCCGTCCAGCTTCCGGGACAGCAGGCGCAGCCCGGCGGCGAAGAGGAACACCCCGCAGATCGTGAACGGGACGTCCTTCCACAGGAAGACCACGAAGGTGCCGGTGGGCGGGAGGACGACGAGCGCCAGGGCGACCGGCGCGCTCCAGCGGGCGCGGGCGCCCAGCCGGGCCAGTGCGGAGACCGCGTAGCCGAGCCCGAGGGACATCCCGACGGTCTGCAGCAGCACCACCGGCGCCACGCTGTCGGTCAGCTTGAGGGACCAGAGGATGATCGCGTCGTAGAAGGCGGAGTGGTCGGCCGTCCAGTAGCCGGGGTCGGTGACCTGCCAGACGTACATCACGGAGTCGTAGCTCACGAACGCCGGGTAGGCGGCCAGCCACCAGAGCAGCAGCACCACCTGGCACAGGGCCGCGACCGCCAGTGGCATCCGCCGGCTCGGGCGGACCCTGCGGTGCTGGGCCACCGCCCGCTCCCGCAGGCCCGGTCCGCCGGTGCCCGGCGGACGTTCCAGCATGGTGTCGCCGGTCATCGTGCAGCCCCCTCCTGGTGCACCCCGGGCCGTGCTCGCCCTGGTGTCCCGCGCAGGCTACAGCAGCACCCGGGCCCGGCGTCAGGCGGTCGGAGCGGACTTTCCGGCGGAGGCCCGCAGGCCGCGGACACCGATGGCGCCGACGGCCGCACCGAGTGCGAACGACGTCACGGCGAGGGTCAGGTGCACCCAGAAGAAGGCGGTCGGCCGGGAGTGGTCGCCGTCGACGAACGCCTGGCCGCCGGAGTCCTTCCAGAGGTTCTTCACGAAGGTGGTCCAGATGATCAGGGACCAGACGCCGAAGGCGGTGAGGAACCAGGAGGTGCGGCGGCTGAGCTTCATGACGGTCCTTCGGACGGGGTGGGGCGCGGTCCGGGCCCCAGGGGGGAAGGTCCAGTATGCGCAGTCCGCCGGACGGATCAGTCACCGGCACCCGTTCGAAGGACCGGGGCGGCGCGGCGGGCCGGGCGGCGCCCGGCTGGGTACGGTCACCCAATGCAGAGCGTCCGTCACATCGCGTACAGCTGCGCAGCCGCGGCCCTCGGCCTGCTGTGCCTCGCTCCCGTCGCCGTGGCCGCCCCGCAGGACGGGCCGCCGCCTGAGCGCCCGCCGGTCGGCGGTGAGCTGTTGGGGAAGTCCGGCGTGCAGGTCGCGCCGTACGCCGGGGCACCCGCCCTGCCCGCGGACCTGACCGGCCAGTCCTGGGTGGTCGCCGACGCCGGCACCGGTGAGGTGCTGGCCTCCTACAACGCGCACCGGCAGCTGCCGCCGGCCAGCACCCTGAAGATGCTCTTCGCCGACGTGGTGCTGCCCAAGCTGGACCGGACGACGGTGCACCGGGTCGCGCCGGAGGAGCTGATGGCGATGGGGCCGGGCAGCAGCCTGGTCGGCATCAAGGAGGACTTGGACTACCGGGTGGACGACCTGTGGCGGGGCGTCTTCCTCAGTTCCGGCGCCGACGCCGTCCGGGTGCTCGCCGCGATGAACGGCGGGGTGGCGCAGACGGTGGCCGACATGCAGGCCCTGGCGCAGCGGCTGGGCGCCCAGGACACCCATGTGATCACGCCCGAGGGCTACGACATGGACGGCCAGCTCTCCTCGGCCTACGACCTGACGCTGTTCGCCCGCGAGGGGCTGCGCAACCCTGACTTCCGGATGTACTGCTCGACCCGGTGGGCGCAGTTCCCCGGGGCCTTCGACAAGGTGAGCGGGCAGCGCGGCAGCTTCGGGATCGCCAACACCGACCGGCTGCTGGGGCGCTACGAGGGGCTGATCGGGGTCAAGAACGGCTACACCACCAACGCGGGGGCGACCTTCACCGGCGCCGCCGAGCGCGGCGGGCGGACCCTGCTGGTCACCGTGATGCGGCCGAACAACAGCAGCCGGGTGTACGACGAGACGGCGGAGCTGCTCGACTGGGGGTTCGCGGCGGCCGGCAAGGTGACGCCGGTCGGCCGGTTGGTGGACCCGGCGGGGCCCGCGCAGGGCCCGGCGGCCTCGCCCTCGGCCGAGCCGGCCGAGGAGCCGCTCCAGCAGCCGATCCAGATCGCCCAGCCCCCGCAGGCCACACCCGTGCTGCCCGCCGCGGCGGCCAAGAGCGGCGCCGGGCTGACCGGCACGCTGGCCGGTGTGCTGTGCATGGCGCTCGGCGGCGTGGTGGCGCTGCGGGCCAGGGCGCTGCGCAGGCGGCGGGCGGCGGCGCTGGCCGCGGCGGCGGCGGAGCCGCTCGACGGGGCACGGGTGCCGGCCGGGGCGACGGCGATCGGTGGCCGCTGAGGCGCCCGGCGGGACCCGGGGCCCGCACGCGGGCCCCGGGCGGGGGTCACTGGGGGCGGCGGGCGCGGGCCGCGCGCAGGGCCCGGCGGGCGGCCCGGGTGGCGAACGGCGGGAGCACGTCGAGGGCGAGCCGGCGGGGGGCCGAGCGGCGCGGCGGAGCCGGCCGGGCGGGCGGGGCCGGCGGCTCGTAGGCGAGCCGGTAGACCCGGCCGCCGGCGATCATGTCCTCGTCCATCCGGTAGCCCTCGGCCACCCAGTCCCGCTCCAGCACCTCGCGCTGGGCCTCCTCCGGGTCGCCCCAGGTGCCGTAGAACTTCTCCGGGGTGAGCAGTATCGGGCGCAGGCCATGGGCGAAGACCGCCTCCCAGACCGCGGCCGAGACGCCGGGGGTGTGCTCGGCCCGGTAGTCGTCCAGTGCCACCAGGCCGTCCTTGGCCAGCGCCGCGCGCGCCACCTGGATGTCGCCCGCCACGTGCTCGTACAGGTGCGAGGCGTCGATGTGGATGAAGCGACAGCTGCCGTCGGGGATCCGGCCGTCCGCCAGGACGGACGTGGGGGCCTGGATCACGGTCGGCAGCAGGTCGTGGAAGGCCAGGTAGTTGTCCTCGAAGGCCTGCCTGGTGAGGGTCTTGCGGTAGGACATCGCCATCTCGGCCGAATTGTCGTCGTCGGGCGCATCGGAATCGAACAGGTCGCAGACGGTGAAGGTCTCGCCGTCCTGCAGATGGCTGCCGAGCAGGATGGCGCTGCGGCCGAGGTAGGCCCCGAGCTCCAGCAGGTCACCGGTTCGCCCGCGCTGGGTCTGCCGGGTGAGGAACCAGCCGAAGAGTTCTTGATCGGCTTTGAAGAACCAGCCCGGCACATCGTCCAGCGTTCGGGTGGCCGGGGCGGCGGCGGGGGTGGTGTCGGCACTGGTCACAGCTGTCTCCAGGCGTGCTGCAGGGGTGTGCTCGCCTCGACCGGGGCCCGGCGGGGGGAGCCGCTCGACTGTGACCGGGATCATAACCACTGCGTGGCCGGCGCGCAGTAGGACCATGTCATTGGTGTTCGGTTTCGGCTCAGTTCGCCGGGGCGTCGCCGGGGCGGGTGCCGGCGGCGGCCAGCGCGGCCCGCGCCTGGGCCTCGGCGCGGTCGCGGGCGGCCTCGGGATCGGCCAGTGCGGTCCAGGCCGCGCAGTACAGCAGGAGCCGGGTGACGAAGTTGATCCAGAGCAGCAGGGCCACCGGCACGCCGAAGGCGCCGTACAGGCTCTTGCCGGCCACCGAGCCGAGGTAGGAGGAGAGCAGCAGCTTGAGCAGTTCGAATCCGACCGCGCCGATCAGCGCACCCTGGAACAGGTCACGGCGGCCCTGGCCCGAGATCCGCGGGAACGGGCCGAGCAGGTAGGCGAAGAGCAGCAGGTCGGCGGCGACCGCGATCAGCAGGCCGACCACGGTGAGGACGGCCCGGCCGGCGCCGCCCGCCAGGCCGAGCTGGTCGGCCAGCCTCCGGGCCAGCGAGGTGGCGACGGCGGAGGCGCCGAGCGAGAACAGGCAGACCACGCCGAGGCCGAGCAGCACCAGGCAGTCCTTGGCCTTGAGCAGCACGGGGTTCCCGGCCTCGGCCGGGAGCCGCCAGACGTCCCGGATCGAACCGCGCATGGTGTCGACCCAGCCGAGGCCCGAGTAGAGCAGCACCACGCCGCTGATCACCCCGACGGTGGCCGCGTTGGCCACCAGCCCGGGCAGGTCGAGCGAGTCGGACAGGCCCGGCACCTGCTTGGCGATGTCGTCCTGGAGGTCTTGGACCCGGGAGTCGGAGAGCACCGCCACGGCGATCGCCAGGGCCACGGTGAGCAGCGGGAACAGGGCCAGGAAGCCGAAGTAGGTGACCGCGCCGGCCAGCCGGTTCCCCTTCAGCTCGGTGACGTGCGCGAAGGCGCGGTACGCGCGGGTGCGCAGCAGCCTGGCGACGACCGGGCCGATCACCGGCAGCTTGGTCAGGAATTCCAACGGTGCGCTCCCCGCCCGGCCGGGACTGTCACGGACGCCCCTGTATACCGTGCGCCGGGCGCCTGCGGGCGGGCGCCACCCCGGGGGTGTCACCCGCCCGGGCATCAGCGCCGGGCGAGCACCCGGCGGGCCTTGGCGAGCCCGCGCAGCCCCTGGAAGGAGAGGTAGCGGCCGTGGCTCAGCAGCTCGCCGCGCGCGCCCGCGGCGCCGCCGGGCGGCCGGTAGCCCGCCGGGCGCAGCGGCGCGCAGTGCTCGGCGGCGCGGCGGAAGAACTCCCGGCGGTCGCCGGGCGGGATCCGGCCGGGCTTGCTGACGATGGTGGCCAGGTGGTCGAGCATCCGCCCGTAGATCACCGGTCGCCAGTGCGCCAGGTCGGGGCGGCGGTCCAGGAAGTCGAAGACCAGGCGGTACTGGTCGAAGATGTCGAAGTGCCTGCGGCTCGCGGTGGCCAGGATGTTGCCGCCCTCCCGGCGCTGGCGGTAGTGCAGGCCGACCTCGTCGAGCAGGGTGATCCGCCCGGCGGCGAGCAGCGCCGGGAAGGTCCACGGGGTGTCCTCGTAGTACCCGGCCGGGAAGGTCAGGCCCTGCTCGGCGATGAACTCGCGCTTGTAGGCCTTGTTCCAGACCACCATCAGCAGGTCGAGCAGGTCGGGCCGGTCGGCCAGGGCGAAGACCTGCGGGCCGGGGCGGGTGAAGACCGCGGCGGAGCTGCTGCGGACCACCCGGCCGTCCCAGTAGGTGCGGGCGTAGTCGTAGACCAGGATGTCCGGGTCGTCGCCGGCCCGAAGCCGGTCGTCGAGGTGCCGCAGCAGGTCGGGGGTGAGGGTGTCGTCGCTGTCCAGGAAGAGGACGTACTCGCCGGTGGCGACCGCCAGCCCGGCGTTCCTGGCCCGGCCGAGGCCGACGTTCTCGGGCAGGTGGAGCACCGTGACCCGGGCGTCCCGCTCGGCGGCCCGGTCGAGCATCGCGCCGCAGCCGTCCGGCGAGCGGTCGTCCACCGCGATCAGCTCGAAGTCGGCGCCGGTCTGCTCCAGCACCGAGTCGAGGCACTGGGCCAGGTAGTCCTCCACCTGGTGGACCGGGACGATCACGCTGAAGCGGGGCATGGGATCACTCATTCCAGGACGGCGTCGAGGCCGGGCGCGACACGGGGGCGGCCGGTGCCGGGGACGGGCCAGCCGCACCCTAGCCCGCTCCGCCCCGCCGATGCACGTTCCGGACGGGCGCGACGATCCGCCGTAGCCTCCGGAAGGTAGGATCGCTGGCGGTAAGTGCCCGGTTCACCCGAAATCGGGCAGAGCGGTCGCACCACCTGATGAAAGGCTCTGCGCAGCCGATGGCACCCCGCCTCTCCGTCGTCGTCCCGATCTACAATGTCGAGCGCTACCTGGAAGAGTGCCTGGACTCGATCGCCGCCCAGACCTTCGGCGATTTCGAATGCGTCATGGTCGACGACGGTTCCAAGGACTCCAGCGCCGCCATCGCCGAGGCCTACGCGGCCAAGGACTCCCGGTTCCGGCTGGTCAAGCAGGTGAACAAGGGCCTCGGCGCGGCCCGGAACACCGGCTACCGGCACATCGGCGAGGGCACCGAGTTCCTGGCCTTCGTGGACAGTGACGACACCCTGCCGCCGAGCGCCTACGAGCTGATGATCGGCACCCTGGAGCAGACCGGCTCCGACTTCGCCACCGGCAACGTGCTGCGCTTCCGGGCGATCGGCTTCTATCCGTCGGGCGGCCACAAGAAGCCGTTCAAGGAGACCAGGCTCACCACCCACATCACCGACATCCCCACCCTGGTCACCGACCGCACGGCGTGGAACAAGGTGTACCGGCGCTCGTTCTTCGACGCCGCCGGGGTGCTCTACCCCGAGGGCATCCTGTACGAGGACGCCCCGGTCAGCGTGCCGCACCACTACCTCGCCAAGAGCGTGGACGTGCTCTCCGAGCCGATCTACCACTGGCGGGAGCGCGAGGTCGGCGAGATGTCGATCACGCAGATGAAGTTCAACCCCAAGGGCGTCATCGACCGGGTCAAGTCGATGGAGCTGGTCCGCGCCTGGCTGCAGGACCAGCAGGACCCGAAGTTCCGCCGCTACCTGCGCTCCTACGACGAGAACAACCTCGTCGAGGAGATCCCGATGTTCTTCTGGTCCGTGCTGGAGGGCGACCAGGCCTACCGGGACGCCTACCAGGAGTCGGTGAGCCGGCTGCTGCGCGCGATCGGGCCGTCCCAGGTCCGCAAGCTGCGCGCGCCGCTGCGGCTGAAGTACCACCTGACCGTGCAGAACCGGATGACCGAGCTGGTCGAGCAGCTGCGGTTCGAGAAGGACAGCAACGGCGCCGCGCCGGCCCGCGGGCTGCTGCGCCCCTACGCCGACTACCCGTTCCTGCGGGGCGGCCGCAAGAGCGTGCCGCCGGAGGTGCTGCGGCTGGACAACGCGCTGGTGATGCGCAGCCGGCTGTACGACGCGCAGTGGGAGGACGGCCGGCTGCGGCTGACCGGGCACGCCTTCCCCGAGCACCTGGGCGCGAGCACCAAGCACGACATGGTCAAGGGCCTGGTGCTGCGCGAGAGCGCGGGGCGCCGCGTGGTGGCGGTGCCGACCAAGGCGATGTACAGCCCGGAGGCGACGGCCAGCTCGCCGCACTCGCTGTACAGCTGCGACTGGGCCGGATTCACCGCCTCCATCGACCCGGAGCGGATGAAGCACCGCGGGCAGTGGAAGGACGGCTCCTGGCGCCTGCTGGTCGCGGGCGTCGGCAAGGGCGGCGTCTACAAGGGCCGGGTCTCCGGCGGCTGGAGCGACACCGCCGAGTACCCGCCGGTGCACTGGGTCGAGCAGGACGTGCGGATCGTCCCGTGGCTCAAGGACAACTACGTCAACCTGCGGGTCGAGCGGGTCCGCGCCCGGGTGGTCAAGGTCACCGGGGAGCGTGGCACGGTGACCCTGGAGGGCCTGGTCGGCTCCGGCGCGGACCTGGCCGACGCCCGGCTGCGGCTGAAGCACGCCGAGTCCTCGGACAACTTCCTGGTCTTCCCGCTGGAGCTCGGCGTGCCGGCCGGCCGGCAGGTGCCCTTCACCTCCAGCTTCCCGGTCGACGCGCTGACCGAGGTGCGCGAGGCCTGGGACGCGCTCGACCCGGCCTCCGCCGAGCGGCTGCGCGACCGCTGGGACGTGGAGGTGCTGCTGACCGACGGCAGCACGCTGCCGGTGGTGGTCGACGAGCGCTCGAAGCCCGAGCACCTGGACCTGCCGATCGGCGCCGGCGCCCGGGCGCTGTACTCCAAGCCGTCCCCCAGCGGGTACCTGCAGTTCGCCGACCAGGTGCTGCAGCCCGTGGTCGAGGAGATCACCGAGGCCGGCGACAGCGAGGGCTTCCTGCTCGGCGGCAGCTTCCCGCTGCCCGGGGTGCACCACTACGAGCTGGTGCTCCGCCACCGCTGGCGCGAGGAGGAGCACAGCTACCCGGTGGAGATCACCGACGGCCGGTTCAAGGCCGCGCTGCCGGCCGTGCCGACCGCGAGCTTCGCCGGCCAGGTGCCGCTGCGCAAGGGCACCTGGGAGGTCTTCTTCCGGCCGGTCGGCGCGCCGGCCGACAGCCTGTGGCCGCCGGCCCTGCTCGCCCCGTCCTGCCACGGCAGCCTGCCGCTGGAGGTCCAGGCGCGGGGCAAGCTGATCGCGCTGGAGCGCCGGCTGTACGACGGCCTGTCGCTGGAGTCGCACGACATACTGGCCCCCGAGGAGCGCAGCACCTTCCGGCAGCGCCAGCTGCGCGAGGCCTTCCCGGCGATGCAGCAGCAGCCGCTGACCGACACCGTCGTCTACCACGCGGCGCTGGGCAGCCGGTACGCCGGTTCGCCGCGCGCCGTGCACGAGGAGCTGGTGCGCCGCGGGGCGCCGCTGCGCCACCTGTGGACCACCGACGACCTGCAGACCGAGGCCCCGCAGAGCGCCGAGCCGCTGCGCCGGCTGTCCACCGAGTGGTACGAGGCGCTGGCCACCGCCAAGTACGTGGTGACCAGCACCCACCTGCCGCCGTTCTTCACCCGGCGGCCCGGCCAGGTGGTGCTGCAGACCTGGCACGGCACCCCGCTGAAGCGGATCGGCCACGACTTCGAGAAGGTCTGGTTCACCGACTCGGAGTACCTGGAGCACCTGGAGGCCGAGGTGCCGCAGTGGAGCCTGCTGGTCTCCGCGTGCCGCTGGTCGACCCCGGTGCTGCGCCGGGCGTTCCGGTTCGAGGGCGAGATCCTGGAGACCGGGTACCCGCGCAACGACCTGCTGTTCGCCTCGGACCGCGAGAAGACGGCCGAGCGGGTCCGCGAGCGCCTCGGTCTGCCCGAGGGCAAGAAGGTGGTGCTCTACGCGCCGACCTTCCGCGAGGACCGCCGCCGCCCGCAGGACGGCTACCAGCTCGACCTGCGGCTCGACCTGACGGCCGCCCGGGCCGCGCTGGGCGACGACCAGGTGCTGCTGGTGCGCGGGCACGAGGCGACCTGCGGCCAGGTGCCGGGGGCCGGCGACGGCTACGTCTGGGACGTGGGCAGCTACCCCGACATGGCCGAACTGCTGCTGATCGCGGACGTCCTGGTCACCGACTACTCCGCGGCGATGTTCGACTTCGCGAACACCGGCCGGCCGATGCTGTTCTTCACCTACGACCTGGAGCACTACCGGGACAACCTGCGCGGGTTCAGCTTCGACTTCGAGGCGCAGGCCCCCGGCCCGCTGCTGACCACCTCCGAGGAGCTGGTCGCGGCGCTCGGCCGGATCGAGGAGACGGCCGCCGAGTACCGGGAGAAGTACGCCGCGTTCCGCGAGGTGTACTGCGACCTGGACGACGGCCAGGCCGCGGCGCGGGTGGCGGACGCGCTGCTGAAGGGCTGACGGACCGACGATGCCCCGGGGATCGCCCGATCCCCGGGGCATCGTCGTCGGCACTCCCGCCGCCGGGCGCCGCCGGCCCGGTCCGCCGGGCGCGCCCTAGCCGAAGCGGTACCCGCGCCAGGGCCGCCAGACCTCGTCCGGGCCGAACCGGGAGAGGCTGAAGCCGGGCACCTCGAAGACCGCGCGAAAGCCCCGGGCCTGCTCGAAGGCCTGGTCCAGCACCGGCTCCGGGAGACCGTGCGCCACCGTCACGTGCGGGTGGTACGGGAAGGCCAACTCCCGTGCCAGCGGCCCCGACCGGACGTCCGCCTCGAGCGCCCGGCACTCCTGGGCGCCCTCCTCGACCCGGACGAAGACCACCGGGGAGACCGGGCGGAAGGTGCCGCTGCCCTGCAGCAGCATCCGGAACGGCCGGTGGCCGGCGGCGGCCGCCCGCAGGTGGTCCTCGATGGCCGGCAGGGCGCCGACCGGGACGGGCGTCGGCGGCAGCAGCGTGACGTGGGTGGGTATCGAGCGGGCCAGCGGATCACCGTGCCCGGCCCGGGCGTCCTGGATCTGCGCGCCGTACGGGTCCGGCACGCTTATGGACACGCCGATGGTGACGACCTCGTCGAGGCCGTCACCGTCGGGGGCGTACCGCACCGGCATCAGCGCTTGGGCGGCAGGAAGCCGATGCGGTCGTAGACCGTCGACAGGGTCTCGGAGGCGACGGCGCGCGCCTTCTCCGCGCCGAGGCCGAGCACCCGGTCCAGCTCGGCCGGGTCGTCCAGGTAGCCCTGGGTGCGGGCCTGGAAGGGCGTCACCCAGTCGGTGAACAGCTCGGCCAGCTCGGTCTTGAGCGCGCCGTACATCTTGCCCTCGAAGTGCTCGACCAGCTGGTCGATCGACTGCCCGCTGAGCGCGGAGTGGATCCGCAGCAGGTTGGAGACGCCGGCCTTGTGCTCCTCGTCGTAGGAGACCACCGTGCCGGTGTCGGTCACCGCGCTCTTGAACTTCTTGGCGCTGACCTTGGGCTCGTCCAGCAGGTTGACCAGGCCCTTGGCCGAGGAGGCCGACTTGCTCATCTTCGCCGTCGGGTCCTGGAGGTCCAGGATCTTGGCCGTCTCCTTGAGGATGTACGGCTTGGGCAGCGTGAAGGTGGGCGCGTAGCGGCTGTTGAAGCGCTCCGCGAGGTCGCGGGTGAGCTCCAGGTGCTGGCGCTGGTCCTCGCCGACCGGCACCGCGTCCGCCTGGTAGAGCAGGATGTCCGCGATCTGCAGGATCGGGTAGGTGAACAGGCCGACCGAGGTGCGGTCGCTGCCCTGCTTGGCGGACTTGTCCTTGAACTGGGTCATCCGCGCGGCCTCGCCGAAGCCGGTGAGGCAGTTCATCACCCAGCCGAGCTGGGCGTGCTCGGGCACGTGGGACTGGATGAACAGGGTGCAGCGCTCCGGGTCCAGGCCCGCGCCGAGCAGCTGGGCGGCCGAGATCCGGGTGTTCTCCCGGAGGGTGGTCGGGTCCTGCTCGACGGTGATCGCGTGCAGGTCGACCACCATGTAGAAGGCGTCGTTCTCCTCCTGCAGCGCCACCCACTGGCGCACCGCGCCGAGGTAGTTGCCGAGGTGGAAGGAGCCGGAGGTGGGCTGGATACCGGAGAGGACCCTAGGACGGTCCTTCACCGGACCGGTGACCGCTGCGTTGACCATGGGCGCCATTGTTCCAGCTTCACCGACCGCTCAGGAAACATCTGCCCCTGGAGGAAACGACAGTGTGACGGCACTCACCCTGATGCGCTCGATCCGCCGCCCGTCCAGCTTGGCCACGGTCAGCAGCGCACCGCCCTCCAGCGGCACCTGGTCCCCCGGCTGCGGCAGCCGGCCCAGCTCCCGCACCACGAAGCCGGCCACCGTCTCGTACGGGCCCTCGGGCAGGGTGACCCCGGTCTCCTCGGTGAAGTCGGAGAGGTTGAGCAGCCCGTCCAGCTCCACCCCGCCGCCGGCCAGCCGGCGGGTGGCGGTGGTGTCCTGGGCGTCGTACTCGTCCCGGATCTCGCCGATCAGCTCCTCGACCAGGTCCTCCAGGGTGACGATGCCGGCCGTGCCGCCGTACTCGTCCACCACGATCGCCAGGTGGTGGCCCTCCCGGCGCATCTCGCTCATCGCCTCCAGCACCCGCTTGGTGGCCGGCAGCAGCTTCACCGGCCGGGCCAGGTCGCGGACCCGGGCGGCCCGCTCGCCCCGGGCGCCGTAGAGATCGCGGACGTGCACGAAGCCGGTCACCGCGTCGTACGAGCCCTCCACCACCGGGTAGCGGGAGTGCGGCGCCGAGTCGGTCTCCGGGCGCACCTCGGCGACCAGCCGCTCGGCGTCCAGGAAGGTGACCTCGGTGCGCGGCACCATCACCTCGCGCAGCTGGCGCTCGCCGGCCGCGAACACGTCGGCGATCAGGGCCCGCTCGTCGCTGCCCAGTTCGGTGTTGGCGGCGACCAGGCCGCGCAGTTCCTCGGAGCTCATCGAGCCGCGGCCGGCGGACGGGTCGCCGCCGAACAGCCGCACCATCAGGTTGGTGGAGTGGCCCAGCAGCCAGATCACCGGGCGCAGCGCCACCGACATCACGTCGACCACCGGCGCGGCCAGCAGCGCGATCGAGTCGGCCCGCTGCAGGCCGATCCGCTTGGGCGTCAGCTCACCGAGCACCAGCGAGACGTAGGAGATCACCAGGGTGAGCCCGACCAGCGCGATGGTGTCCGCGACCGCCGGCGACAGCCCCAGGTCGACGAAGACCGGTGCCAGCTTGCCCGCCAGGGTGTCCGCGCCGAAGGCGGCGGACAGGAAGCCCATGCAGGTGACCCCGACCTGCACAGCGGCCAGGAAGCGGTTCGGGTCGGCGGCCAGGTGGGCGGCCCGGGCGGCCCGCCGGGTGCCGACCGACTCCAGTGCCCGGATCTGGCCCTCGCGCAGCGAGATCAGCGAGATCTCGGCGACGTTGAAGAGGCCGCCCAGCATGATGAAGACCAGGACGAGTGCGGCGTCCTCGATGGTTTCTGTCACGCGCCGAGTGTAGGAGAACGGCCGGGCGGCCCTTGGCCGCCCGGCCGTTCACCGGTGCTCGTGCGGGATCAGATCAGACCGAGCTCGGCGACCGCGTCGCGCTCCTCGGCCAGCTCCTGCACCGAGGCGTCGATCCGGGCGCGGGAGAAGTCGGAGATCTCCAGGCCCTGGACGATCTCGAACTTGCCGTCCTTGGTGGTGACCGGGAACGAGGAGATCAGGCCCTCGGGCACGCCGTACGAGCCGTCGGAGACGATGCCCATCGAGGTCCAGTCGCCGGCCGAGGTGCCGTTGACCCAGGTGAAGACGTGGTCGATGGCGGCGTTGGCGGCCGAGGCGGCCGAGGAGGCGCCGCGGACCTCGATGATCGCCGCACCGCGCTTGGCGACGGTCGGGATGAAGTCGTTCTCGATCCAGGCCAGGTCGGAGCCGGTGGCCTCGAAGCCGCTCTTGCCGGCGATCTCGGCCTGGAAGAGGTCCGGGTACTGGGTGGCCGAGTGGTTGCCCCAGATGGTGACCTTCTTGACGTCCTCGACGGTGACGCCGGCCTTCTTGGCCAGCTGCGCGACGGCGCGGTTGTGGTCCAGGCGGGTCATCGCGGTGAAGCGCTCGGCCGGCACGTCCGGGGCGTTGCGCTGGGCGATCAGGGCGTTGGTGTTGGCCGGGTTGCCGACCACCAGCACCTTGATGTCGTCCGCGGCGTTGTCGTTGATGGCCTTGCCCTGCGGGCCGAAGATGCCGCCGTTGGCCTGCAGCAGGTCGCCGCGCTCCATGCCGGCGGTGCGCGGGCGGGCGCCGACCAGCAGGCCGACGTTGGCGCCGTTGAAGGCCTCGGCGGCGTTGTCGGTGATGGTGATGTCACGCAGCAGCGGGAAGGCGCAGTCGTCCAGCTCCATGGCGACGCCCTCGGCGGCCTTCAGACCCTGCGGGATCTCCAGGAGACGGAGGTTCACCGGCACGTCGGCGCCGAGCAGGTGGCCCGAGGCGATGCGGAAGAGCAGCGCGTAGCCGATCTGGCCGGCCGCTCCGGTGACGGTGACATTGACGGGGGTGCGAGTCATTTCTGCCTACTCCAGCAAATCGCCGACGTGCCCCAGGCACGTCGGCGCGCTGGAGCCGAGGATGATCTCTCGACATCGAGAGAACCGGCTCAGGCTATCGCAACGGGCTCGCCCCGGGGGCGCGCGGGCGTGGCTGATGCGTCACACGGGCCCGCGCGGGGTGCCGCCGGGCCGGGCGGCACCGCCGGCCGGGTGTCCCGCCGTCAGGAGGTCCGACGGCGGGACACCTCGACCGCGGGACACCCCGGCGGGTGCCGCGGCGGCGGCCGGCCCGGGCGCGGCGCGGCCTCAGTGCCGCTGGCGTCCGATCAGCTTGCCGATGTTGTCGAGCAGCGGCAGGTGCAGCCACGGGTCGGGCTGCGCCACCAGGGTGAGCAGCACGATCACCGCGCCGAGGAAGGTCAGCACCGTGACATCGGTGAAGCGGCTGCGGACGGCGAGCAGCCCGACCTCGGGCAGCGCCAGCCGCAGCAGCGCCCCGAGCAGCAGCGAGGAGCCGACCGTCAGCACGCCGACCTTGAAGTCACCCGCGGAGGTGATGGCCAGGCCCACCGCGGCCACGGCCAGCACCAGCGTTATCGGCCACTGCCGGACCGGCAGGGCGTGGCCCCGGTCGAGCGCCGTGCCCGAGCCCTCCGGCGGCAGCGTCCCGGTGGTCCGCTGCGGCCGGCGCCGGGAGCGGCGCATCCCCTCACCCGCCACGGCGGATCAGCGGCCGGCGCGGCGCTCGGCCGCCTCGACGATGTTGTTGAGCAGCATCGCGCGGGTCATCGGCCCGACCCCGCCCGGGTTCGGCGAGATCCAGCCGGCGACCTCGGCGACGCCCGGGTGGACATCGCCGACGATCTTGCCCTCGCTGCGGCTGACGCCGACGTCCAGCACCGCGGCGCCGGGCTTGACGTCCTCCGGCTTGACCAGGTGCGGGACGCCCGCGGCGGCCACCACGATGTCGGCCTTACGCAGGTGGTAGGCCAGGTCGCGGGTGCCGGTGTGGCACAGCGTGACGGTGGCGTTCTCGGACTTGCGGGTGAGCAGCAGGCCGATCGAGCGGCCGACCGTGACGCCGCGGCCGAGCACCACGACCTCGGCGCCGTCGATCTCCACCTGGTGGCGGCGGAGCAGCTCGACGATGCCCAGCGGGGTGCACGGCAGCGGGCCCTGGATGCCGAGCGCGAGCCGGCCGAGCGAGGTGGGGTGCAGGCCGTCGGCGTCCTTGTCCGGGTCCATCAGCTCCAGGACGGTGTTCTGGTCCAGGCCCTTGGGCAGCGGCAGCTGGACGATGTAGCCGGTGCAGGCCGGGTCGGCGTTGAGCTCGCGGACCACGTCCTCCACCTCCTGCTGGGTGGCGGTGGCGGGCAGCTCGCGCTGGATCGAGGCGATGCCGACCTCGGCGCAGTCCTTGTGCTTGCCGTTGACGTACCAGCGGCTGCCCGGGTCGTCGCCGACCAGGACGGTACCGAGGCCGGGCACGACGCCCCGCTCCTTGAGGGCCGACACACGGACGGCGAGTTCGGACTTGATCGCGGCAGCGGTGGCCTTGCCGTCGAGAATCTGGGCAGTCATGGGTCCATTCTCCTGGATCGGCGGGCATGCCCGTCATGCGGGGAGCACGCGGCGCGGCCGGGCCCGTCCCGGCCGCCAGGGTTGCGGTTGCGCCACAGTTGTGTTCGCTCTGCGGACCCGGCTGGACAGCGCAGGGGGCGACACCAGACGATAAGCCCGGCCAATCTGTGCCGCCCGCGGCCTGGTGACACGCAGTCCGGGCCGATGCGGGGGACGACTCGGGGGACGACGACAGTGAGCAATCCGTACCAAACGCCGGATCCGTACGGGGGCTTCGGCCCGCCGCAACAGCCCCAGCAGCCGTACGGCACGCCGCCGCCGTCGCCGTACCAGCAGCCCGTGCCGCAGCCGGGCTACGGCTACCCCCAGCAGCAGCCCTACCCGCCGCAACCGGGCTACGGCCAGCAGCAGCCCTACCCCCAGCAGCCGACGGCCGAGCCGAACAGCATGGCGACGGCCTCCCTCGCGCTGGGCTTCATCGGCATCGTGATCTGCTTCTACGGGGCGATGCTCGGCCCGATCGGCCTCGGTCTCGGGATCGCCGGGCTGAACCGGGCGCAGCGCAGCGGCGTCGGGCGCACCCAGGCCATCGGCGGGATCGCGCTCAGCACCCTGGCGATCCTGATCGGCATCGCCGGTCTGGTCTTCTACGACACCCTGACCAAAAGCCTGACGTGATGCCCACCGCCATCTCCGGCCTGGCGGCCCGCTGGGCCGGTACCGCCGGGACGCTCAGGGGCGGCTGGCTGCGTGTGCTGGCGCGCGGCGGCGGTGCGCTGCTCGCCGCCGTGACGGTGGCCCAGCTGCACGACGCCCACGACCCCGGGGTGCTCTGCCCGCTGCGCCGGTTCACCGGCATCCCCTGCCCGGGCTGCGGCAGCACCACGGTCTTCATCGAGGCCGGCCACGGCCACCTGCTGGCCTCGCTGGCCGCGAATCCGGTGACGGTGGTGGCGGGTCTGGGTCTGCTGGTCGCGCCGCTCGGCGCCGGCCGCTGGTGGTGGGAGCTGCCGAACGGCCGGCGGAACGCGCTGATCGCCGCCGCCGCCGCGCTCTCCTGGGCCTGGCAGCTGCACCGGCTGGGCATCTCCCGGCCCTGAGAAAAACATTCCTGACAGGTATTGACCCACGCGGTGTCAGTATCTTCCGCTAATGTCCCACCCGGTCGGCACCTCAACTGCCCGTCCGTCGCAGGATTCCCTTCCTGTCCCGTCCCGCTGTCCCCTTCCTGCCCGGAGGCAGAGATGAGCTACCCGCCCGACCCGAACAACCCCTACGGCCAGCAGCCCCCGCCGCCGCCCGGCTACGGCTACCCGCAGCAGGCCCCGCCGCCGGCCCCCGGTTACGGCTACCCGCAGCAGGCCCCGCCGCCGGCCCCGGGCTACGGCATCCCGCCGCAGCAGGGCTACGCCTACCCGCAGCAGCCGGGTGGCGGCTACCCCAACGCCGGTGTGGTGCAGAACTTCTACGCGGGCTGGGGCAGCCGCGTGGTGGCGGCCATCATCGACCACCTGGTGATCGGCCTGATCCCGTGGATCGTGGTCTTCGTGGCCCTCAGGCCGTCGGTCACCACGACCTACTCGGCGACCGGCTACCCGCACACCGAGACCTCGGGCGGCGGCGGCTACTACGCCGGCATGCTGCTGGTGAACGTGCTGATCTGGGCCGGCATCGCCGCGATGAAGGCCACCGGCCAGTCGCTCGGCCAGAAGGCCGTCAGCATCCGGATGGTGCGCGAGTCCGACGGCCAGAAGCTGAGCTTCGGCGCGGCCTTCGGCCGTGAGGCGCTGCACATCCTGGACGGCTTCTGCTGCGTCGGCTACCTCTGGCCGCTGTGGGACGCCAAGAAGCAGACCTTCGCGGACAAGATCATGGGCACCGTGGTGGTCAAGGCCGGCTGACCGGTCGACCGTCAACGCCGAAGGCCCCGCACTCCGTTCGCGGAGTGCGGGGCCTTCGGCGTGGCTCAGTGGAAGAAGTGCCGGGTCCCGGTCAGGTACATCGTCACCCCGGCCGCGGCGGCGGCCGCCACGACCTCCTCGTCGCGGACCGAACCGCCGGGCTGCACCACGGCCTTGACGCCGCCGTCGAGCAGCACCTGGAGACCGTCCGGGAACGGGAAGAACGCGTCGGACGCGGCGTACGAGCCCTGCGCGCGCTCGCCGGCCCGCGCGACGGCGAGCTTGGCCGAGTCGACCCGGTTGACCTGGCCCATGCCGACGCCGACCGAGGCGCCGTCCTTGGCCAGCAGGATCGCGTTGGACTTGACGGCCCGGCAGGCCCGCCAGGCGAAGGCCAGCTCGGCCAGCTCGGCCTCCGACAGGGCCGCACCGGTGGCCAGCGTCCAGGTCGACGGGTCGTCGCCCTCGGCGTGGATCCGGTCGGCCTCCTGGAGCAGCACCCCGCCGGAGACCGGGCGGACCTCCAGCCGGGCGGTGGGGGCGTCGGGGGCGCGCAGCACCCGGATGTTCTTCTTGCGGGCCAGCACCTCGACCGCGCCGTCCTCGTACGCCGGGGCGACGACGACCTCGGTGAAGATCTCGGCGATCTGCTCGGCCAGCTCGACGGTGACCGGGCGGTTGACGGCGATCACGCCGCCGAACGCGGACAGCGGGTCGCAGGCGTGCGCCTTGCGGTGCGCCTCGGCCACGTCGGCGCCGATGCCGATGCCGCAGGGGTTGGCGTGCTTGATGATCGCGACGGCCGGCTCGGCGTGGTCGTAGGCGGCACGGCGGGCGGCGTCGGTGTCCACGTAGTTGTTGTAGGACATCTCCTTGCCGTGCAGCTGCTCGGCGCCGGCCAGGCCGCCGGTGCCGTCGCTGTAGAGCGCCGCGCCCTGGTGCGGGTTCTCGCCGTAGCGGAGCACGTTCTGGCGCTCCCAGGTGGCGCCGAGGAACGCGGGGAAACGCTCGTCGCTCGGTGCGTAGCCGGCCTCGAACCAGGAGGCGACGGCCACGTCGTAGGCCGCGGTGTGGGCGAAGGCGGCGCCGGCCAGCCGCTTGCGGGTGGCCAGGTCGAAGCCGCCGCCCTTGACGGCGTCCAGGACGTCGGCGTAGCGGGCCGGGTCGACCACCACGGCGACCGAGGGGTGGTTCTTGGCGGCCGCGCGGACCATCGAGGGACCGCCGATGTCGATCTGCTCCACGCACTCGTCCGGGGTGGCGCCGGAGGCGACGGTGGCCTTGAACGGGTAGAGGTTGACCACGACCAGGTCGAAGGGCTCGATGCCGAGCTCCGCCAGCTGGGCGCGGTGCGACTCCAGCCGCAGGTCGGCCAGCACGCCGGCGTGCACGCGGGGGTGGAGCGTCTTCACGCGCCCGTCCAGGCACTCCGGGAAGCCGGTCAGCTCGGAGACCTCGGTGACCGGCACGCCCGCGGCGGCGATCCGGCCGGCGGTCGAGCCGGTGGAGACGATCGCAACCCCGGCGGCGTGCAGGCCCTGGGCCAGCTCCTCCAGCCCGGTCTTGTCGTACACGCTGATCAGGGCACGCCGGATCGGGCGTACGTTCTCGGAGACGGGAGGAGTGGTGCTGGAGGCGGCGCTCATGCCGGGATCCATACCTTTCGGTCTTCGATGCGGTGACCTTCGCGGGCCAGTCGGCCCACGACGTCGACGAGCAACTGGCGCTCGACAGTCTTGATGCGCTCGTGCAGCGCTTCGCCGCCGTCCTGGTGGTCGGCGGCGAGGACCTCCACCACGCCCTGCGCGATGATCGGTCCGGTGTCCACCCCGCCGTCGACCAGGTGGACGGTGCAGCCGGTCACCTTCACCCCGTAGGCGAGGGCGTCCGGGACGCCGTGGGCGCCGGGGAAGGCGGGCAGCAGCGCGGGGTGGGTGTTGACGATCCGTCCGGCGAAGGTGGCGACGAACTCCGGGCCGAGGATCTTCATGAAGCCGGCCGTGACCACCAGGTCCGGGCGGCGCGCGGCGACGGCGGCGGTCAGCGCGCGGTCCCAGGCGGCGCGGTCGGCGTGGTCCTTGACCCGCTCGACGAAGCTCGGGATACCGGCCCGCCCGGCCCGCTCCAGGCCGGCGATCGCGTCCCGGTCGGCGCCCACGGCCAGGATCTCGGCGCCGTACGCCGGGTCGGCCGCGGCGTCGATCAGGGCCTGCAGGTTGGTCCCGGAACCGGAGACCAGGACCACCAGCCGGGCCGGGCCCGGGGTGCGGGGCGGGAAGACTTGGGCGGAAGCGGCGGCCACTGCGCGATTCTCCGTACGTCGTTGGCGCCCGCTGGTACATCCACCGTCGGTGGGGCCACTACGGGCGGCGCCAGGTCGAGCCGGCTGCCGGGCCCGCGGGGTGACCGCGCTGCCGCGACGGGCCCGGGGAACCCTTCCGAGCTGCTGACCGGCACCACGATAACGGCTGGTGAAAGGGCCACCGTAACCGCCTGGCAACGCTACGCGCGTAGTTGAGACGGGGATCTCGCCGGACCCACCGGAGCCAACCTGGTGGGGCGCCGCACGGCCGCGGCCGGGCTGCGGGATCATTGAGCGGCGGGCCGCCGGACGGCGACCCGCCCGGCGGTCACCGCCGCACCGACGAGTAAGGAATGGCTGACACCATGAGCGGAGACAGCACCGGCGAGCGCAACCCGTTCGCGCCGCCGCCTGCGGACGCCCCCGATCAGCCGTGGCAGCCCCGGCTCCCGACGGCGGCCCCGCCGAACCCGCCCCAGGAGGGCGAGGGTTCGGACGAGCAGCCGCAGGTCCCGCCGCCGCACCCGTGGAGCCCCGGCTACCGCGGCGGCTGGTCGCCGCCGCAGCCGGCGCCCAAGTTCGACCCGAACGACCCCGCCCAGCGGCGGGCCCGGTACGCCCTCAGCGCCGGTGTCGGCGGCCTGTTCTGCCTGCTCCTCGGCATCTTCTACGTCTCCCTGCTGCTCGGCGCGCTCGCCGTGTACTGGGCGGTCTCCTCGCTGCGGGCCGGGCGCACCGGCGCCGTCGCCCCGGCCGGTCCGCAGCCCTCCCAGCCGCAGGCCCCGGCCGCCCTGAGCGGCCTGTTCACCGGAGCGGTGGCGGTGCTCTTCACGCTCGGCTGGTTCGGCACGCTGATCTACTACAACGACTACGTGGTCTGCGTGCAGGACTCGCCGACCGCCGAGGCCAGCCACAGCTGCCGCACCAGCGACCCGGCGCCGACCTGGGTGGTCGCGCTGCTGGACCCCGAGTCGCTCTGAGCGCGGAGCAGCCCGTGACCGGTGACGAGGGCGGACCGCAGCCGGGCGACCCGACCCCGGTCGTCGGCGGGCAGACCGGTCTGGCGCACGGCCTGCGGCGCGGTATCGCCCGGGTGGGTGGTGAGCTCCGGCTGGAGACCTTCGGCGGCCTGGTGCCGGCCGCGCCGGCCACCGCGTCCCTGGCCGCGGACTGCTACGGCACCCGGTGGGCGTACCGGCACCACCCGGGGGCGGCCTGGGCCGCCGGCATCGCACCGAGCGCGGTGCTGCTCCGCGGCGCATGGCTGGGGCTGCGCCCCGGAAAGCCCCGCACCAGGTCCGGGAAGCTCGCGGCCGGGGCCGCCGGCGCCTTCCGCCTCTGGCTGCCGGCCCGCCTCGGCTACCCGGACTTCGGCACGGCCTTCGCCTGACGCCGCACCAGGGGCTGCGGACCGCGGGTGCGGGCCGGCTTGGAGCTCAAGCGCGACAGGGGAACGGCAGCCGCAGCTCGACGACCCAGGGACGGCCCACGTACCGGGCCGTGAGCCCGCACAACCCCGCCCCGCGGACGCCGGTGCCGGTCGGACCTCGGGATCAGGCGCGGCGGGAGAACGGCAGCCGCAGCTCGGCGAGCCGGGTGAGCACCCGGTGCAGGCCCGCCCGGGGGCGGGCCGTGTACCGGACGGTGAGCCGGCTCAGCCACTGCCACCAGCCCGGGGCCGTGCCGCGCAGGCAGCACCAGCGGGTCAGCAGGGCGCCCGGCAGCACGGCGCCGGCCAGCCAGAGCGCGACCACCGCGCCGGTCCGCCAGGGTGCCGGGCCCAGCTCGGACATCCGGCCGCCCGCGAGCGCACCGCCCGCGGCCCACCCGGCGAGCACCGCCGGCGCACCGGCCAGCAGGGCGGCGGCCAGCACGGTCGAGGCGGTGGCCCCGGCCGACCAGCGCGAGCCGCCCGCGCCGGGCCGCTCCCCCGCCGCCGCCCGGCCGAGCAGCAGCGCGGGCAGGACACCGGCCAGTGCCGGCAGGACGCACACCAGCAGCCACCCCGGGGCGCCGCCGGGCTGCGGCACCACCGCCAGCAGCGGGAACTCGGGCAGCGCGCCCAGGCTGGTCCCGGTCGGCGCCACCAGGGTGCCGGTACCGACCGCGAAGCCCGTACCCAGGGCGTAGCAGGCGGCCCACAGGAGCGCGTTCGGCATCAGCAGGGCGCAGGCCAGCAGCAGGCCGAGGAAGCCCGCCGTACCGCCGCCCAGGGTGTGCGCCGAGTGCCCGGCCCCGCCGAGCAGCACGGCCAGGGTCAGCAGCAGGCCGGCGCCGGCCAGCAGCCCGAGCGACCAGAGTCCGGCCGCCCGCAGCGCCGCGGCCGGTGCCCCGGCGGGCGGGCGCCACCGCGGCAGCCACTGCGGCAGCCACCGTGCCGGCCACTGCGCCGCCCCGGCCGGGGCGGGCGGCAGCGGCCGGCCGGCGCCGGCCCACAGGCCGGGCCCGAATCCGGCCGCCAGCACCGCGGCGACCATCGCCAGATCGGGCAGCGGCCGGGCCCGCAGCACCGCCTCCGCGGCCGTGCACTGGGCCACCGCGACGGCGGCCACCGCCAGGTAGCCGGCGGCCACCGCCAGCGGCGCACGCCAGCCCCGGCGGCCGCGCCGGCCCACCCGGAGCCCGGCCCGGTGGAGCACCAGGACGGTGACCGCGGTGAGCAGCAGCGGGGTGACGGTGACCGGGCCCGCCTCCCCGCCCCGGGCCAGCGGCGCGCCGTGGCCCAGCAGCCAGAGGCCGAAGGCCAGCCGGGCGGCGTCGGCGGCGGTGTCGTCCGAGTACGGCACCAGCACCCACAGGCCCAGCACCGGGACGGCCACCACGGCCAGCGTGAGAAGCGCCGTACGCGCCCCCATGAGCAGGTCGGCGAAGGCCGAGCGGGTGCCCAGTTCGCTCGGCAGGCCCAGGATCGGACGGCCCATCAGCTGCGTC
This sequence comes from Kitasatospora sp. NPDC049258, assembly GCF_040678895.1. Taxonomy (NCBI): domain Bacteria; kingdom Bacillati; phylum Actinomycetota; class Actinomycetes; order Kitasatosporales; family Streptomycetaceae; genus Kitasatospora; species Kitasatospora sp. NPDC049258. The sequence goes on along the minus strand of NZ_JBFAQT010000003.1, from coordinate 259,826 downwards.
ATGGGCTTCATGCTCCCAAGCGGGACCGTTACGCCGTGTCAACGCGCAAACCTTCGCCGTGTCCCGGATTATCGGTACATGTGCCAAAACTCGCGCTGGAGCCGGATCGAGGAAACGCGGTGAACGCTCCCCCGACCACCGGAAAGCGGTCCAGGACCCCCGGCGCCGCGGCCCCCGACCGGGCCCGGGCGCCGCAGGGTGCCCGGCGGGATCCGGCCCGCCTGTTGCGGCTGCTCACCGCCCGTGAGGCGGAGCTGCTGACCCGGCTGGCGGGCGGCGAGGAGCTGGCCGTGATCGCCGCCGAGCTGGGGCTCTCCCCTGCTCTCGCCCGCACCCGGCTGCACCGGGCGATGCGGAAGCTGGGCGTGCGGACGACGGCGGAGGCCGCGGCGCTGGTGCACCGGGCGAGCGCCCCGCCCGTCCGCGCGCGCCCGGTGGCGAAGCCGGCCGCGGCGCCGGCGAAGCGGGCCCGGGCGGCCCGGGCGGCGAAACCGACGAAGGCCGCCGAGCCGGCCCGGGCCGCATCCACGGGCCGGGCGGCCCAAGCGGCCCGAGCAGTCCAGCCGGCCGAGCCGGCCCGGGCCGCCCCGCCCGTCCGGGCGGCCGGGGTCGACCCCGGGCCCGGGCCCGTCGCGTTCGCCGATTTCTGTCTCGCCGCCCACGACCGGCTGGTCCAGCAGACCTTCCTGCTGACGGCCTGCCGGCACCGTGCGGTGCACTGCGCCCACCTGGCCCTGGGCGCGGCCTCCCGGCAGTGGGCCGAGATCTCGGCGCTGCCCGACCCGGAGGGCTGGATCCGTGGCCGGGCCTTCGAGGCGGCGCTCTCCCCCTGGCGCCGCGGCGGCCCCCGGCGGGCGCACCTGTTCACCCTCCCGCACCGCCGGATCCGGGTCGGACCGGCCGGGGTCGGGCCCGAGGACCGGCTCACCCCGCGGGACAAGGCCCTGCTGAAGGCGCTCCGCAGGCTCTCCCGGCCGCGCCGCTGGGCGCTGGTGCTGCACGACGCGCTGGGTGTGCCGGTCGACTCGGTCGCGGTGCAGGTGGAGGCGAGTACGGCGGCCGCCGCCGGCCGGGTCCGGGCCGCCCGGGCGGCGCTGGCCAGGGAGGTGCCGGACCTGGTGGGCCCGGACCCGGCCGCGCCCGAGTTCGGCGACCGGCTCGGCGAGCTGCTGCACCGGGCGGCCGTGCACGGCTGCGCGACGCCCTGGAAGCCGTCCCCCCGGCTGCTGACGGTGGAGAGCCGGCTGCGGACGGGCGCGGTCACCGGCGGCGCCGCGCTGCTCACGGTGGCGGTCGGCGGTGCCGTGGTCGCCACCCTGCTGGGGATCGGCCCGGCCGAGCTGTTCCGCTCGACCCCGTCGGCCCCGCCGCCGCTGTGCTCGACGGCCGACACCGGCAGCGCCGGGCCGCTGCTGCCGGGCGCCGAGGCAGGGGTGCGCAGCCACTGGTGCGAGGTGGCCGGGGCCAAGCCGGTGGTGCTGGTCCGGGCGTCGCTGGTGTCTCCGTCGCCGGTGCCCGAAGCCGCGGCCTCGGTGGCGGCGGCCGCCGAGGTGCTGCCGGTGGCGGTCGGCTGCCCGCCGCTGCGGCCGTGCCCGACCGGTACGCCGTCCGGGCTGCCGAAACTCGCCGACCTGCTGCGCTGAGCACCCGCAGCGACCCCGCAGCGACCCCGCGGGGCACAACGCCGAGGGCGCCGCGGTCGGGTTCCGACCGCGGCGCCCTCGGGCGTGGCTGCCTTACTTGGCGATCAGCTCACGGGCCAGGCGAGCGGTCTCGGACGGCGTCTTGCCGACCTTGACACCGGCGGCCTCCAGGGCCTCCTTCTTCGCCTGGGCGGTGCCCGAGGAGCCGGAGACGATGGCGCCGGCGTGGCCCATGGTCTTGCCCTCGGGGGCGGTGAAGCCCGCGACGTAGCCGACGACCGGCTTGGTGACGTGCTCGGCGATGTAGGCCGCGGCACGCTCCTCGGCGTCGCCGCCGATCTCGCCGATCATCACGATGATCTTGGTCTCCGGGTCCGCCTCGAACGCCGCGAGGGCGTCGATGTGGGTGGTGCCGATGACCGGGTCGCCGCCGATGCCCACGGCCGAGGAGAAGCCGAGGTCACGCAGCTCGTACATGAGCTGGTAGGTCAGCGTGCCCGACTTGGAGACCAGGCCGATCGGGCCGGAGGTGGTGATGTCCGCCGGGATGATGCCCGCGTTGGACTGTCCGGGAGAGATCAGGCCGGGGCAGTTCGGGCCGACGATGCGGGTCTTGCTGCCCTTGGTGCCGGCGTAGGCCCAGAAGGCGGCCGAGTCGTGGACCGGGACACCCTCGGTGATGACGACCGCGAGGCCGATCTCCGCGTCGATCGCCTCGACGACGGCGTCCTTGGTGAACTTCGGCGGCACGAAGATGACGGTGACGTCGGCGCCGGTCTTCTCGATGGCCTCGGCGACGGAGCCGAAGACGGGCACCTCGGTGCCGTCGACGTCAACGGTGGTGCCGGCCTTGCGCGGGTTCACACCGCCGACGATCTGGGTGCCCGAGGCGAGCATCCGGCGGGTGTGCTTCATACCCTCGGAGCCGGTCATGCCCTGGACGATGACCTTGCTGTCCTTGGTAAGGAAGATAGCCATGATTCAGTCCTCTCCCTTACTTGTTGGCCAGCTCGGCGGCGCGGTCGGCCGCACCGTCCATGGTGTCCACCTGCTGCACCAGCGGGTGGTTGGCGTCGGTCAGGATCTTGCGACCCAGCTCGGCGTTGTTGCCGTCCAGGCGGACGACGAGGGGCTTGGTGACGGCCTCGCCCTTCTCCTCCAGGAGGGCCAGCGCCTGCACGATGCCGTTGGCGACCGCGTCGCACGCGGTGATGCCGCCGAAGACGTTGACGAAGACCGACTTGACGTCGGAGTCGCCCAGGATGATCTCCAGGCCGTTCGCCATCACCTCGGCGGACGCGCCGCCGCCGATGTCGAGGAAGTTGGCGGGCTTGACGCCGCCGTGCTGCTCACCGGCGTAGGCGACCACGTCGAGGGTGCTCATGACGAGACCCGCGCCGTTGCCGATGATGCCGACCTCGCCGTCGAGCTTGACGTAGTTGAGGCCCTTGGCCTTGGCCGCGGCCTCCAGCGGGTTCGCGGCGGCCTTGTCCTCGAGCGCCTCGTGCTCCGGCTGGCGGAACTCGGCGTTCTCGTCCAGCGAGACCTTGCCGTCGAGCGCGATGATCTTGCCGTCGCCGGACTTGATCAGCGGGTTGACCTCGACGAGGAGCGCGTCCTCGGCGATGAAGACCTTCCAGAGCTGCTGCAGAACCTCGGCGACCTGGTCGGCGACCTCGGCCGGGAACTTCGCCGCGGCGACGATCTCGGCGGCCTTCTCCGGGGTGCAGCCCTCGTTGGCGTCGACCGGGATCTTGGCCAGCGCGTCCGGGTTCTCCTCGGCGACGACCTCGATCTCCACGCCGCCCTCGACGCTGGCCATGGCCAGGAAGGTGCGGTTGGTGCGGTCCAGCAGGAACGAGACGTAGTACTCGTCCTTGATGTCCGCGGTCTGGGCCAGCATCACCTTGTGAACGGTGTGGCCCTTGATGTCCATCCCGAGGATCGCCTCGGCCTTGGCGACGGCGTCGGCCGGGTCGGCGGCGAGCTTGACGCCACCGGCCTTGCCTCGGCCACCCACCTTCACCTGAGCCTTGACGACGGCGCGGCCGCCGAAGCGCTCCGCGATGGCGGCAGCGTCTGCGGCGGTCTCGATGACATCGCCGTCAAGCACGGGTACACCGTGCTTGGCGAAGAGGTCCCTCGCCTGGTACTCGAACAGGTCCACGTGTTTGTCCTTGTTCGTGGTCGCGGATTGTGTCTCTACGAGCGTGCCACGGCAGGATCTTCGCTGCGGGTCGTCGGGGCTGCGCAGGTACGCAGAGTTACGGCCTTGCGGCCTGCACAGCGCCGGGCGCACCGTCAATCAACACGCGCGTCACGTCCGTGTGGCAGGTTATCCCCGTACGACGGGCGTGTTTCGCCCGGGGCCGACTCGGCTTTGGTGAGAACCGTCACAACGGGCCAGTTCGAGCGTGTCGCGCGGGGTTTTCGCAGCCCCCGGGCCGGGCCCGCGGTCACCGGCCTCGGCTCACTCGTTCGGGTGATGATGCTCAGTTGTCGGCGGGCACCGGCAGCGGCCGCTTCTCGATCGCGGCGGCCATGATGTCCGGGAAGGCGTCCGGGGTGCAGGCGAAGGCCGGGGCACCGAGCGCGGCCAGTGCGGCGGCGTGCGCGTGGTCGTAGGCGGGGGCGCCCTCGTCGGAGAGCGCGAGCAGGGCGATGAACTGGACCCCCGAGGCCTTCATCGCGGCCACCCGCTTGAGCATCTCGTCCCGGATGCCGCCCTCGTAGAGGTCGCTGATCAGCACCACGATGGTCTCGGACGGCCGGCTGATCCTCGACTGGCAGTAGGCCAGCGCCCGGTTGATGTCGGTGCCGCCGCCGAGCTGGGTGGCGAACAGGACGTCGACCGGGTCGGTGAGCTGCTCGGTCAGGTCGACCACCGAGGTGTCGAAGACCACCAACCGGGTGTCCAGGCTGTGCATCGAGGCGAGCACCGCGCCGAACACCGCCGAGTGCACCACCGAGGCGGCCATCGAGCCCGACTGGTCGATGCAGAGGATCACGTCCTTCTTGACCGCCCGCTGCGCACGGGCGTAGCCGACCAGCCGCTCGGGGACGATCGTGCGGTGCTCGGGCAGGTAGTTCTTCAGGTTGGCCCGGATCGTGCGGCCCCAGTCGATGTCGCTGTGGCGCGGCCGGTTCACCTTGGCGCTGCGGTCGAGCGCGCCGCCGAGGGTCGAGCGGGTGCGGTCGGCCAGCCGGCGCTCCAGCTCGGCCACCACCTTGCCGACCACCGCACGAGCCGTCTCGCGGGTGCTCTCCGGCAGCGCGTGCTTGAGCGAGAGCAGGGTGCCCACCAGGTGCACGTCCGGCTCCACCGCGGCCAGCATCTCGGGCTCCAGCAGCAGCCGGTCCAGGCCGAGGCGGGTGATCGCGTCCTGCTGCATCAGCTGGACCACGGTGGTCGGGAAGTACGCGCGGATGTCGCCGAGCCAGCGCGCCACCTGCGGGGCGGAGCCGCCCAGGCCCGCGGTGCGGGTGCCGGAGCGCGGCCGGCCCGGGCCCGGCTCGGCACCGGTGCCCCGGTAGAGCGCGGCCAGCGCGCCGTCCATCGCCGCGTCGCGGCCGGTGAGCGCGCAGCCCGTCCCGTCCGCCTCGCCACCGAGCACCAGCCGCCAGCGGCGGATGCGCTCGGCGGCCGGATCGGCCGGGGTTCGGTCGGTGGCGGCCTGGGCGGTGGTCATCTGACACTCCTTCGGGCTGTCGGTGGACGGTGCGGGACGCCGGGCCGGGTGGTCCCCTCCACCACCCGGCCCGGCGCCGGGATTCAGCCGGACCGGCGGTCCGCCTGGCGGGGGATCCGGACCGGGGCGGGCGGCAGGCCGAGCAGCCGGGCGAGGGCCGGCAGCGCCGCGTCGGCCCTGGCTTCGTCGAGCACTGCGGTGTCCGCGGCCGCGGGCCGGGCGGCGGAGCCGAGCGGGCCGGCCGCGACCCGCTCGCCGACGGTGCGCCGCACCCCCGCCTCCAGCGCGGAGAAGGTGCGCCGGAGCACCGGCAGCAGGTCGGTGAAGGCCTCCGGCCGGACCCCGACCAGCCAGTCGTCGAGCAGCGCCAGCAGCCTGGTGTCGTGCAGCAGCAGGGCGCCGCCGCCGGCCAGGAAGCCCTCCACCCAGCCGGCCGCGTCGGCCGGGGTGCCACCGGGCGAGAGCACCAGGCCGAGCCGGCGGCCGGCCTCCTCGGTGCCCAGCCGGCCGTCGTCCAGCAGCAGCCGGACGGCGCGGCCGCGCAGCAGCCCGGGGGCGCCGGTGGCCGGGCCGCCGGCGGGCTCGCGGGCGGCCAGCGCGTGCAGGGCCGCGGCCCAGCGGTCGGCGATCGGGTCCTCGGCGGCGTGCTCGGTGTGCTCGACATGCCCGGGGGCGCGCTCGGTGTGCTCGGCGGCATTTTCGGAGGCCAGCAGGCCCACGGCGGCGTGCACCGCGTCCAGGTGGGAGCGCATCGCGTTGGCGCCGTCCTGGTCCAGGCCGGTGCAGGCGGTCGGCAGGCCGACGCAGATCCGCTCGGCGAGGCCCCGGGCCACGTCGGCCAGGGCGGCGCCGTCGGTGCCGCGGACGTCGCCGTAGCGCAGCGCCCGGACCAGCGCGGGCAGCGCGGCCGCCAGCTGGGCGATGTCGGTGTCCAGCGCGGCCCGGTCGGCGAGCAGCCGCATCACCGCGGGCAGCGCGGCTGGCAGGGCGGCGAGCAGGCAACGCTCGGCGAGCGCGGTCAGCTCGGCCAGCTCGCCGGCCCGCTCCGCCGCCCCCACGGCCTTGCCGGTGGCGGCGCCCTCGACGGTGGTGCCCCACTGGGCGGCCTCCACCACCCGGACGGCGAACTCGGGCTCCCAGCGCAGCTGCCAGGTCTCCCGGAAGGTGCCGGTGGAGTTGACGGCCGACCGGCTCGGGGCGCCCCAGTCGATACCGAGCAGGCGCAGCCGGTGCAGCAGGGTGGAGCGCTCGGTGTCCAGCTCCCTGCGCAGGTCGAGGACGAGCTCGCGATCGGCCGGCTCGGGCTTCAGCCGCAGGCTGCGCTGGAGCCGGGCCAGGTCCCGCTGGAGCGGGACGGCGGGGGCCGAGTCGGGCACCTCGCCGAGGGCGTCGCCGACCACCAGCCGGTCGTGCACCAGGGCGAGGGCCACCTCGGAGCCGTCGCACATGACGGCCCGGACGGCGTCCAGCGTCTCGGTGAGCCCGGCGAGCGGTCGGCCGCGCATCGCGGCGAGCGTCTCGGCCAGCCGGACGGCCTCGATGACGTGCGCGGAGGAGACCGGGTGGTCCTCGGCCCGGAGCAGCTCGGCGACCGTGGTCAGCCAGCGGGCCACGGTGTCGCCCTCGGCGGTGAACAGGTGGTGGTACCAGCCGGGCGAGTCGATGCCGGCGCCGTAGCCGGTGTGCTGGGAGAGCCTGCGGTGCGTCCAGGGCACCCAGGTGATCTCGGTCTTCACCTTCTTCGGCAGGCCGGCCAGCAGCGCCTTGTCGTGCGCCACCGTCGGCAGCTCGCGCAGGGCCGGGACGTGCCAGGCCCCGCAGACCACGGCGATCCGCCGGTGCCCGGCCCGGTGCGCGGCCCGCAGCTGCTGGCGCATGTACGCCTCGCGCAGCGCGTCGCGGCGGCCGGTCGGGGTGCCCTCGCGCAGGGCGGTCATCGCCTCCGCGACCGCCTCGAACGGGGCGAGTGCGTCCGCGCCGGGGGCGCGGTGCTCGACCACGTCCTCCCACCAGCGCTCCGGGTCGTCGTGGCCGGCCGCGGCGGCGAGCGCGGCGATCGGGTCCGGTCCGGGGCCGTCGCCGGCGCCCTCGGCCTCGGCCGTACCTGTGCCCTCGCCCTCGCCCACGCCCACGCCGGGAGCGCCCCCCGGCGCTGCCGGCCCGGGGTCGGTGCCCGGCTCGGCGAGGGTGTGGGCGGCCGGCAGGTCGATGAAGCGGACCGGCACCTGGTGGTCGACCGCGTACCGCAGCGCCACCCACTCCGGCGAGAAGACCGCGAACGGCCAGAACGCGGCCCGGGCCGGGTCGTCCACCACGTGCGCGAGCAGCGCCACCGGTGGCACCAGGTCCTTCTCGGCGGCCAGCTCGACCAGCCGGTCGGCCTCCGGCGGCCCCTCGATCAGCACCACGTCGGGGCGCAGCTGGGCCAGTGCGGCGGCGACCGCGCGGGCCGAGCCGGGCCCGTGGTGCCGGATGCCGAGCAGCGTCGGTCCGTTGGTCATGTCGGCCTCCCTCCTGCGGAGAACTGCGGTCAGTTGGAGTGCTCGCGGGCGGCGCGGTAGAAGTCCTTCCAGCCGTCCCGCTCGCGGACCACGCCCTCGACGTACTCCCGCCAGACCGCCCGGTCGGCCACCGGGTCGCGGACCACGGCGCCGAGGATGCCCTGGGCCACGTCCCCCGCGCGCAGCACGCCGTCGCCGAAGTGGGTGGCCAGCGCGAGGCCGTTGGTGACCACCGAGATCGCCTCGGCGGTGGAGAGCGTGCCGCTCGGGGTCTTCACCTTGGTCCGGCCGTCGGCGGTGATCCCGGCGCGCAGCTCGCGGAAGACGGTGACGACCCGTCGGATCTCCTCGGCACCGCCGGGCAGCTCCGGCAGGTCGAGCGAGCGGCCGAGCTGGCCGACCCGGCGGGTGACGATGTCGACCTCCTCGTCCAGGGTCGCCGGGAGCGGCAGCACGACGGTGTTGAAGCGGCGGCGCAGCGCGCTGGAGAGCTCGTTGACCCCGCGGTCGCGGTCGTTGGCGGTGGCGATCAGGTTGAAGCCGCGGACGGCCTGGGTCTCGGTGCCCAGCTCCGGGATCGGCAGGGTCTTCTCGGACAGGATGGTGATCAGGCTGTCCTGGACGTCGGCCGGGATCCGGGTGAGCTCCTCGACCCGGGCGATCCGGCCGTCGGCCATCGCCCGCATCAGCGGGGACGGCACCAGGGCGTCCCGGCTGGGCCCGTGGGCGAGCAGCTGGGCGTAGTTCCACCCGTACCGGACGGCCTCCTCGGGCGTGCCGGCGGTGCCCTGGACGAGCAGCGTGGAGTCGCCGCTGATCGCGGCGGCCAGGTGCTCGGAGACCCAGGTCTTGGCGGTGCCGGGCACGCCGAGCAGCAGCAGCGCCCGGTCGGTGGCGAGGGTGGTGACGGCGACCTCGACGATCCGGCGCGGGCCGATGTACTTGGGGGTGATCACGGTGCCGTCGGGCAGCTCGCCGCCCAGCAGGTAGGTGGCGACGGCCCAGGGCGAGAGCCGCCAGCGCTCGGGGCGCGGGCGGTCGTCCTGCGCGGCGAGCGCGGCCAGCTCGGCGGCGAAGGCGTCCTCGGCGTGCAGCCGCAGGACTTCGGTCGACGTTTCGGTGGTCATCATCGGCTCCTGGCATACGGGCCGCCGGGCACAGCTGTCGCAGGGCACGGGCGGCTCAGAGGGGTGCGGGGACCATCGGCGCAGAGGTCGTACAGGCGTTCTCCACCTGCTGGAACCACCATGCACCGGGACACTGACAACCCGTCGGCACCGGGCGCCCGCGCCACCGCGGGCTACGGCCACCAGGGCTTGTGGCGCGCGGAGTTCGGGTGGATCCGCCGACACCGCGCGCCGTCCGGGAGCCTGCGCGGATCCGCGCGGCCGAGGGGTGTCCGGCCGAGCGCTGACGCCGGGTCGGTTGTCAGTGGCGGCGCCTAGCGTCCTCGGCATGGAGGAACGCTGGAGCACCGAACACGTCCTTTCCCTCGCACCCGACCAGGCCTCGCTGAAGGCCGCCGGCAAGCTCTCCGGGCCCGCTCCCTGGTCGGGGGCCGGCTGGGAGCAGGGGGTGCTGTGGGGGCTGTGCAAGGGCAGTGGCAGCACGCCCTACCGGGCGGCGGTCGAGCTGGCCACGCCCGCGTACAAGTGCAGCTGCCCGAGCCGGAAGTTCCCCTGCAAGCACGTGCTGGGGCTGCTGCTGCTGTGGAGCGCCGGCGCGGCGGAGATCGCCGAGGGGGCGGAGCGGCCCGACTGGGTGGCCGAGTGGATGGCGGGCCGTCAGGCCGCGGTCGAGCAGAAGACCGCCCGGCAGCAGGTCAGGGCCGAGACCGCCGATCCGGCGGCCGCGCGGCGGCGGGTGGAGCGGCGCACCGCCCGGGTCTCGGCCGGCGCCCAGGAGCTGCGGCTGCGGCTGGCCGACGGCGTCCGCCGGGGATTGGCCGACCATGCCGCGGGGGCGGCCGACTGGGAGCAGGTGGCGGCCCGGATGGTGGACGCCCAGGCGCCCGGGCTGGCCTCCAAGGTCCGGGAGTTGGCGTACACCCCGCAGCAGGGGCTGCTCACCGGGTACGCGCTGCTGCACCTGCTGGCCGGGGCCTGGGGCCGGGTCGACGAGCTGCCCGAGGAGCTGGCCGCCACCGTCCGCACCCGGGTCGGCTTCACCGCCGACACGGCCGAGCTGCTGGCCGGCCCGACAGTCCGGGACAGGTGGCTGGTGCTCGGCAGCCGGGACACCGCGGACGACCGGCTGACCACCCGCCGGCTCTGGCTGCGCGGCGCCAAGACCGGGCGCCCCGCTCTGCTGCTGGCCTTCGGCCGGCCGGGCCAGGCGCCCGAACTGGCACTGCCCGCCGGGCAGTCGCTGGAGGCCGAGCTGGCCTTCCACCCCGGTGCCCGGCCGCTGCGCGCGGTGCTCGGCCAGCGGTACGGCGCACCCGAGGCCGGGCCCGCCGAGCCGCCCGCCGGGCTCTCCCCCGCGGAGGCGGTGGCCGGGTACGGCGCGGCGGTGGCCGACGATCCCTGGCTGGAGTCCTGGCCGGTGGTGCTGAGCGAGGTGGTGCCGGTACTCGGGCCCGAGGGCTGGCAGTTGACGGACGGTCGCAGCGCGGTGGCGGTGCGCCGGGGCTCGGTGCCGGAGGCGGCGCTGTGGCGGCTGGCCGCGCTCTCGGCCGGGCACCCGGTGACGCTGTTCGGCGAGTGCGGGCCGGCCGGCTTCGCGCCGGTGACGGCCTGGGCCGGGCAGGGCCGGCCGGTGGGGGTGGGCCAGTGAGCCGCCCCGCCCGGCGGGGCCAAGGCCTTGACCCCGCAGTAGACCCCTCCCCGTACTCGGACCCGACCGGAGGCCGGCCATGACCACGCCCACCACCACCCTGGAGACCGCCGACGGCTGGGCGGAGCTGGAGACCGCCGCGCTGCTGGGCACCGACCGCCGGGCGCTGCCCGAGCCGGCCGGGCCGGCCGCCCTGCTGGCCGCGGCGGCGGCCGTCGACCGCACCGACCCGGCGGTCGCGCTGCTCGACCTGGCCGCGCTGGTCGCCGTCCGCCGCCGGGCCGGCGCCGTGGCGCTGCCGGCGCCCGAGCTGCCGCCGGCGGCCGCGCCGGACGCCCGTCCGGAGCTGCCCGAGGCGGCGGCCCGGCGGCTGGCGGTGCTGGTCGGCGGGCGCACCGCCGGCGCCGCGCCGGCCAACCTGGCCGAGCTGCTGCCGCAGTGGCTGGAGGCGGCGGTGGCGCACGGGTACCGGCTGCCGGGCTCGCTGGTGCCGCCGCTGCTGGACGCCGCCCGGGCCCGCAGCGAGCTGCGCGCACCCGCGGTCGCGCTGGCCGGGCCGCTGGGCCGCTGGCTGGCCGACCGGAACCAGGACTGGCGCTTCGTCCACCGGACGGCCGCCGAGCCGGCGGAGGCCGACGCGGGGCCGCAGGTCTGGCAGGAGGGCCTGTTCGCCGAGCGGGTCACCCATCTGGTCCGGCTGCGCCGGGAGCGCCCGCAGGACGCGCTGGAGCTGCTGGCCTCGACCTGGCCGACCGAGCGGGCCGAGGACCGGGTGCTGTTCCTGGACGCGCTGCAGGAGGGCCTGTCCGCGGCCGACGAGCCGTTCCTGGAGGCCGCGCTGACCGACCGGAGCAAGAACGTCCGGGCGACGGCGGCCGAGCTGCTCTCCACCCTTCCCGGCTCCGCGTTTGCCACCCGGATGGCGGAGCGCGCCCGTGCGGTCGTACGCCTCGAAGGGCGCCGACTGACCGTCAGCCCGCCCGCCGAGTGCGACGCCGGGATGCAGCGGGACGGCATACCGCCCAAATCGCCCACCGGACGGGGGGAACGGGCCTGGTGGTTCGGCGAGATCGTCGCCGCCGCGCCGCTGGCGCTGTGGGCCGCCGACACCGGCCTCGGCCCCGATCAGCTGCTGCGGCTCCCGGTCGGCGACGGCGGGACGGACTGGACGGACGACCTGCGGGAGGCCTGGGCCAGGGCCGCCGTCCGGCAGCAGGACGCCGACTGGGCCCGGGCCCTGCTCGGCCCGGTGCCGCGGCCCGGCCGGGCCGGGCGCACCGCGGGTTCACCCGCCCGGCTGCTCTCGGTGCTGCCCGCAGCCGAGCGGTCCGCCTGGACGGCCGCGTTCGTGCAGACCCACGGGCTGGGCGACGCCTTCCAACTGCTCGGCGCCTGCGCCACCCCGTGGACGCCGCCGCTGTCCACCGCCGTGGTCGCCGCCCTGGAGCGGGCCGCCGGCTCCGGCGCGTACCCGTGGAGCCACAGCGGTGTGCTGGGCATGACGGAGCGGGCACTGGCGCCCGAGGCCGCCCCGGCGGTGGCGGCACTGGCGGCGGACGCCGCCCCCGACACCGCCTGGGCGGAGACCTTCGACCGGCTTGCCGGGACGCTGCGGTTCCGGGCCGCGATGCTGGCCGAGCTGGTGGGCCGAGCCGGCTGAGCCGGTGGGCTTCACCGGCGTCAGCGGCCGTCGGCGGCCGTCAGCGGCTTTGGGCGGAGGTCAGCCCGCGTGGCGCAGGTTCGCCTCGACCCAGGCCACCACGTCCTGGGTCGGGGTGCCCGGGGTGAAGATGTCGGCCACGCCGAGCGCCTTGAGCTCGACGATGTCCTCGGGCGGCACGATCCCGCCGCAGAACACCTTGATGTCCTCGGCGTCGCGCTCGCGCAGCAGCTCCAGCACCTTGGCGCACAGGGTCATGTGCGCGCCGGAGAGGATCGACAGGCCGATGCCGTCGGCGTCCTCCTGGATCGCGGTGTCGACGATCTGCTCCGGGGTCTGGTGCAGGCCGGTGTAGATGACCTCCATCCCGGCGTCGCGCAGCGCCCGGGCGATCACCTTGGCACCCCGGTCGTGCCCGTCCAGCCCCGGCTTGGCGACCACCACACGGATCGGGCCTGACACGCCCATCACTGCCTCCTGGACCTCGTCGTCCACCACCCGGGCCGGCCTGGCCGGGCACGGGTGTGGCGTTAACCACTCTTAACAGACCTGAGGGGAGGGTAGCGCCAACCGCGCCCGGCGTCCGTTTCGCCTGTCGAGAGGAGGGGAAAATCACAGCACCGCCCACCCGTCACCCCCGCGCCGTCCGCCGCGGGGGCCCCGCGCCACCCTGCCCGGGGAGAGCCGTATGCACCGTCCGCCGCCACCCGAGGGCCCGCTGCCCGACCTTCCGACCCACTACCCCTTCCCGACCCACGGCCCGCTTCCGACCCACCACCCCCTCCCGACCGACCGCCCGCTTCCGCTCGGCCAGGCCCTTCCGTTCGAGCACGCCGCCGCCACCGTCCGGGGCGCCGGCGCGGAGGCCGCCGCGCTCGCCCACCACCTGATCCGCTACCCGACCGGCATCCCGGCCGAGCCCCGGCCGCACAGCTGCCCGGCCGCCGCCACGGAGCGCGCGGCGGGCACCGGCCGGCCGCAGCACGGTCCGGTACTGCTGCTGCACGGCCTGGCCGACAACCGCGCCGTGTTCGGCCCGCTCCGCCGCGAGCTGCACCGGCAGGGCTGGACCCACCTGCACGCGCTGAACTACTCGCCGCTGATCCGGGACGTCCGGGCCGCCGCCGTCCTGCTGGCCCGCCATGTCAGCTGGGCCGCCCGGGCCCACCAGGGCCGCCCGGTCACCCTGGTGGGCCACAGCCTGGGCGGGCTGATCTGCCGCTACTACGTGCAGCGGCTCGGCGGGGACGCGCTCGCCCCGACCGTGGTCACGCTCGGCACCCCGCACGAGGGCACCACCGCCGCGCTGCTGCCCATCCCGCTCCCGATCACCCGTCAGCTCCGGCCGGGGAGCCCGCTGCTGGCCGAGCTCCAGCTGCCCGCGCCGCGCTGCCGGGCCCGGTTCACCACGCTCCGCGGCGAGCTGGACGAAGTGGTCCGGCCCGGGCGAAGCGCCCTGCTGCACCACCCTGACCTGTGGTCCGACAATCTGACGATCCCTGGGGTCGGGCACATCGGCCTGCCCACGCACCCGCTGGCCGTCGAGGCGGTCCGGCGCGCCCTGGAGGCCGCGGAAGGAGGAGAACTGACGGAGCGACAGGCCTCCTGAGATGCACGCTTTGTCCTGAATCGGGGGAGAGGGCTACAGTCTCGGCTGTTTCTCCCGATTCCGCGGAGGCGGCAGCGTGACCCTCAACTCCCGTACCGGCGAACGCACCGGCGCTCGCACCGGCACCCGTGTCCGGCAGCGCGAACTGGCCCGCCGGGGCACCCGTACCGCCGTGCTCACGGTGGCCCTCCCGTCCGCGGCCACCCTCGGGGTGTTCAGCGCGGCCGCGGTGGCCGTGCAGCACGAGGGCGGGCACCCGCCGGCGTGGTCCGCCGCCGACGGGACGCCGACCGCCGCCCGCAGCGCACCGGCCGCCCCGGCACCGGCCGCCGACCCCGCCCGGGCCGACCGCACCGGCTCCAGACCCGGGCTGCCCGAGCCGGCGCAGCCCGCCGCCCCGCAGCAGGCACCCGCCGAGCGCCCGCACCACGTCCTGCCGGTCGACGCGCACGGCCTGAGCGCCGGGTTCGGCCAGGCCGGCGACCACTGGGCGGTCCGGCACACCGGCATCGACTTCCCCGTCCCCGCCGGCACCCCCGTCCGGGCGGCCACCGACGGCACGGTCACCACCCGCTGGAGCCCCGCCTACGGCTACCTGGCGACCGTCACCGACCGGGACGGCACCAGCACCTGGTACGCACACCTGCGCTCGTACCGGATCCGCAAGGGCCCGGTCCGGGCCGGGGACGTGATCGCCTACTCCGGCAACAGCGGCAACAGCACCGGCCCGCACCTGCACTTCGAGGTCCGCCCCGACGGCGCGGTACCGGTCGATCCGCTGCCCTGGCTGCTCGCCCACGGCCTCGACCCGCGCTGACCCGACCGGCACCGAGGCCGTCCGCGCCGAGCCGACCCGCGCCGAGGCGGAGAACGCCCCGAACTCCTCGAACTCCTCGAACTCCCCCGCGGCCGACAACCTTCCGCCGGGGCCCGCGCGTCTGTCCGCCGTGAGTCAAACAACCGAGGACGCCGCCTACGCGGCCTTCGTCGAAGCCGCCTGGCACCGACATCTGCGCACGGCGACGCTGCTCACCGGCGACCGGCACCGCGCCGAGGAGCTGCTCCAGGACTGCCTGGTCAAGCTCTACGTCCGCTGGCGCCGGATGTCCGCCGACGACCCGCACGCCTACCTGCGGCGGATGCTGGTCAACGGCAACGTCAGCTGGTGGCGGCGGCGCCGGCGCGAACTGCTCACCGACGAGGTGCCCGAGGCACCGGGCCCGAGCGCCGGGCCGTCCGCCCCCTCCGCCCACCGCGTCGACCAGCGTGAGGAGCTCCTGCACGCCCTGCGCGCACTCCCCGAGCGCCAGCGCGCGGTGGTCGTACTGCGCCATTTCGAGGATCTGTCCGAGAAGGACACCGCCGCCGCGCTGGGCTGCTCGGTCGGCACCGTGAAGAGCCAGAACGCCCGGGCGATGGCGCGACTGCGCGCCGCCCTGCGAGAGAACCAGGAGGCCACCCTGTGACCGAGGACGACGGGCGACTGTCCCACGCCCTGCTGGACCTGGCGGACCACCAGGTCACCACCGGCCCCGTGCCGGTCGCCGACCTGCTCCGCCGCGGCCGCCGGGCCAGGCGGCTGCGCGCCCTGACCGGCACCGCCGCCGCGACGGGCGCCGCCCTGCTCGCCCTCACGGTCGGCGTCGCCGCCGCACCCGCCGGCCCGGCCGGCCCGCTCGCGCCCGCCGTCACGGCCACCCCCGCGCCGGCATCGCACCAGGGATACCGGGTCACCCTGACCTACACCGTCGAATCCGGCCGCGTCGCACCGGACCACCAGCCACCCGGCGGCCACGCCGACCGGTACAGCGGCACCGTCGACCCCGGCTCCCACCGGGCACAGCTGGACGGCCCGCAGCGCTTCCGGTTCACCGACGGCGAGGAGTACGTCGAGCAGGCCGGCACCTGGCACGCGGGCACCGTGGTCTCCGCGCCCCGCGGCACCCTGCCGGTGGGGCAGCTGCTGACCGACGATCCGCAGGAGCTGCTGACCAGGCTGCGTGCGCTCGGCACGGTCACCCGCTCCGGGGGCGGCGGCGCGCAGGAGAGTTACACCTTCTCGTACCTCTCCACCACCTCGCCGTACACCGGGGAGCCGGCCGAGCTCACCGGTCACGTCCCCAACGCCGTGGTCGGCAGCGTGGAGCTCTCCGGCGGCAGGTACCGGAGCATCACCCTGCAGACCACGCTGACCGGTCCGGATCCGGCGAGCGCCGACCGGGAGCCGGTCACCCGGCGGATGGTGATCGTCTTCGCCGACGCCGGCGCGCCGGTGACGGTCGAGCGCCCGACACCCCCGCCGGCATGACGAACGGCCCGGGTCCGCGGCGGCGGAGCCGGGCCGATCACTCCGTCAGAGCTTCTCCACCGGCGCGTAGCGCAGCAGCAGCTGCTTGCGCCCGGTGCTCGCCCCGAAGTCGACCGTCGCCTGCGCCTTGTCGCCCACGCCCATGGTGGCCACCACGGTGCCGAGCCCGAAGGTGTCGTGGGTGACCCGGTCGCCGACCGCGAGGCTCGGCACGTCGCGCTCCGCCACCTTGCGGGCCGACTTGCCCCAGCCCGCCTTCGGCGAGCCCGCCGCGCCCCCGCCGCCCGGCGAGGACAGCCGGGAGGAGCCGGCCGAGGACAGCCCGCGGGCGGCCGGCACCGCCGCCGCACCCGTCCGCTTCCACTCCACCAGCGTCCCGGGGATCTCCTCCAGGAAGCGGGAGGCCGGGTTGTACGAGGGCTGGCCCCAGGCGCTGCGCAGCACCGAGCGGGTCAGGTAGAGCCGCTGGCGGGCCCGGGTGAGGCCGACGTACGCGAGCCGCCGCTCCTCCTCCAGCTCCTTGACCTGGTTGAGCGCCCGCATGTGCGGGAAGATCCCGTCCTCCATGCCGGTCAGGAAGACCACCGGGAACTCCAGGCCCTTGGCGGTGTGCAGGGTCATCATGGTGATGACGCCGCCGCCCTCCTCGTCGTCCGGGATCTGGTCCGAGTCGGCGACCAGCGCGACCCGCTCCAGGAAGTCGGCCAGCGAGCCGACCAGCGGGGTGCCGTCGCCCTCCTCGGCCTCGGGGCGCTCGCCCGGGTCCTTCTCGTACTCCAGGGCCACCGCGGCGAGCTCCTGGAGGTTCTCCACCCGGGTCTCGTCCTGCGGGTCGGTGGAGGCCTGCAGCTCGGCCAGGTAGCCGGTCTCCTCCAGCACGGCCTCCAGCACCGCGGCCGGGCCCGCACCGGACTCGACCACCTGCCGCAGCCCGGCCAGCAGCGCGTTGAACTTCTTCACCGCGTTGGCCGAGCGCGCGGCCATGCCGTACGCCTCGTCGACCCGCACCAGCGCCTGGGCGAAGCTGATCCGCTCCCGGGCGGCCAGCGCGTCGATCATCGCCTCGGCGCGGTCGCCGATGCCGCGCTTGGGCACGTTGAGGATCCGGCGCAGCGGCACGGTGTCCTCGGGGTTGGAGAGCACCCGCAGGTACGCCAGGACGTCCCGGACCTCCTTGCGCTCGTAGAAGCGCACCCCGCCGACCACTTTGTACGGCAGGCCGACCCGGATGAAGACCTCTTCGAAGACCCGGGACTGGGCGTTGGTCCGGTAGAAGATCGCCACCTCGCCGGGGCGGGCCTCGCCCTTGTCGGTGAGCCGGTCGATCTCGTCCGCGATGAACTGGGCCTCGCCGTGCTCGTCGTCGGCGACGTAGCCGACCACCTTCTCGCCCTGGTCGCCGGCGGTCCACAGGTTCTTCTTGCGGCGGTTGGTGTTGCGCTCGATGACCGAGTTGGCGGCGGTGAGGATGGTCTGGGTGGAGCGGTAGTTCTGCTCCAGCAGGATCGTGGTCGCGTTCGGGTAGTCCTCCTCGAACTGGAGGATGTTGCGGATCGTCGCGCCGCGGAAGGCGTAGATCGACTGGTCCGCGTCACCGACCACGCAGAGCTCGGCCGGCGCGATCTGCGCCAGCCTGGCGTCCGCCGGGTTCACGTACTCGCCGTCGACGGTCATCTTCGGCGCGTGCGCGGCGGCGCCACCGCTGAGCTCGCGGACCAGGGTGTACTGGGCGTGGTTGGTGTCCTGGTACTCGTCGACCAGGATGTGCCGGAAGCGGCGGCGGTAGTGCTCGGCCACGTCCGGGAAGGCCTGGAGCAGGTTGACCGTGGTCATGATGATGTCGTCGAAGTCCAGCGCGTTGGCCTCGCGCAGCCGCCGCTGGTAGAGGAAGTACGCCTCGGCGAGCTTCTTCTCGGTCGGGTTGGCGGCCTGGTCGGCGTAGGTCTCCTCGTCGATCAGCTCGTTCTTGAGGTTGCTGATCTTCGCGGTGAAGGACTTCGGCGGGAACTGCTTCGGATCCAGGTCGAGATCACGGCAGACCAGGCCCATCAGGCGCTGCGAGTCGGCCGAGTCGTAGATCGAGAAGCTGGAGGTGAAGCCCAGCAGCTTGGACTCCCGGCGCAGGATCCGCACGCAGGCGCTGTGGAAGGTCGACACCCACATCGCCCGGGCCCGCGGCCCGACCAGCTGCTCGACCCGCTCGCGCATCTCGCCGGCGGCCTTGTTGGTGAAGGTGATCGCCAGGATCTCGCCCGGCTGCACCCCGCGGGCGCCCAGCAGGTACGCGATCCGGTGGGTCAGCACCCGGGTCTTGCCGGAGCCGGCGCCGGCCACGATCAGCAGCGGCGAGCCGTGGTGCTCCACGGCCTGGCGCTGGGGGTCGTTCATCCCCTCCAGCAGCTGGGCCGGGTCGATCACGGTGCGGGCGGCGCCGTTGCGGTAGTACGCGTCGCGCTCGGCCTCGGCGGCGTGGTCGGTCCGGAAGAGGCCGTCCGGGATGGACTCCTCCTCGTGGTACGGGGCGTAGTCGTGCGGAGCCTCCTCGTACGGGGGCTCCTCGTACGGCGGGCCGTCGTGCGGCGGCTCGGCGGCGGCGGGGCGGCTCGACCCGACGGCTGGGTCCTCGAAGCCGGGGAGCGGGAGGTCGTCAAAGAGGCTACTCATGGCCCTCCGAGTCTATGACCCACCGCTGACAGCGTGGCCGATACCACCATTCCGTACGACGGGCATCCGCACCCGGACTGCCGAAACCCACTGGGTCCCGCCACCGAGAGGTGGCGGGACCCAGCCGGTTCAGCGCGACGACTGCGCGGCGCACCAGGTGCCCTACGCAGGGCCACCCTGGGCTACGGCCGGTCGAAGACCTCCACCTCCCCGGTCAGGCAGACCAGGCGGTCGAGGGCCTCTTCGAAGGTTCGCCCCACGAGCCAGTTCTCGTCCTGGAGGCTGCACACCGTGAGCCCCTCCGGCGAGACATAGATCCCGTCCGTGTACATGCAGGCGATGGGGAACATGTCCGCAGCGAACTGCCGACTCACTTCGTCGACCACTTCCCTGTCCGCAGCAAGGTCAGGGTCGAACCTGATCTTGTCCACATGAAAGTTCGCTCCCTCGGGTCCGACAGGTTCCACCGTCAGCCCGTACAGCGACTCCAGGACGGATCGAGCGTACTGGTGCATCGGGAGTCCCCACGCGTCGAACTCCCGCGCAAGCTCCTCCACGTCCACCTGCCGCCC
Source organism: Kitasatospora sp. NPDC049258 (assembly GCF_040678895.1). Lineage (NCBI taxonomy): Bacteria > Bacillati > Actinomycetota > Actinomycetes > Kitasatosporales > Streptomycetaceae > Kitasatospora > Kitasatospora sp. NPDC049258. The sequence goes on along the minus strand of NZ_JBFAQT010000003.1, from coordinate 240,405 downwards.
CGGCTGCCAACCGGCGTGGCCGAGCATGGACACGGTGGCCTCGTCCAGGCTCGACGGGGAAAACCGGCTCACGTCACCCTCCCAATCCGGGGACCCAGAGTCCGCCCACACGTCGAAGCGTAGTCATGCATCGCCAGCATGGATCAACGACCGCCCCGTGCTCGGCGGCCCGCTTGGCGTCCTTGCCTATCACCAGGAGCGACCTCGACACGGATCCTGCGGGATCCACACCGTCCTTGTACATCTGCTGAAGGCATCCGATCTCGCCGCAACCCAAGTGCGTGGCACGGTCCGAGACGTGCCGCTCCAGCGCGGCAGGGATGTCGAGCAGAGTACGCGCTTCACTGCGCGCCCTCACGACGTAGAGTCCGCTGCTGGTCTCCTTGGTGATCTCGGTGACCACCTTCGCACGCTTCTGCCCCAGGGGCAGATCGCGTTCGGCGTCGGCCATCTGCTTCAGCGGGCACTGCTCGGCATCGGTGTTGTGCACCAGTACGGGCAGGGTTCCTGCCAGCACGTAGAAGGTGTGCAGCTCGGCGACCGTGAGGTTGTACGCGGTCTGGGGCAGCGTCTTGTAACTATGCGTGTGACTGACGGTGACGATGTCACCCGCCGAGCCCTGAAGCCGTTCCCCGGCCTTCACGTCCGCCGCGTCGGTCCAACGCGCCGTGGTGACGTCCCAGTAGGGGTGGTGAGCGGTGGACGTGAGCTTCTGCTCAGGGCTCCCGCCCCCTGCCTGCACAACCAGTTCGGTGAAGTCGACGTCATCGTGACCAACGATGGTCGCGAGGATCGGTTCAGCCCGACTCACACCGGTCTGCGGGTCCGTGGCGACAACGTGGTCACCGATCTGCAGCTGGTTGATGGCCTTCGTGCTGCCGTCGGCGAGTTGGACCTGGGTGCCGGCGGGGAAGCTGTTGCAGCCCTTACCGCTCGTGGCCGGCTCGTCCGCCTTCGCTTCGGGCTTGGGTCCGTCGTCGGCGTGGGTCGCCGCTTGTTCGGCCTCGGCGGCTTCGTGTTCGGTCTTGCGGGCGACGGAGAGGGCTTCCTCCGCGTCCTTGGCGATGCGTTCGGCGCCGCGGATGGCGTCGTAGGCCTTCTCGCCTTCCTTCCAGAGCTTGAAGGCCTTGATGCCGACCTTGACGGCCTTGAAGACCTTGCCCCAGGGGACGAAGTTGAGGGCGGTGTTGACACAGCCCATGACGTCGCCCTTGGTGAAGCAGTCACGGGCGTCGTTGAAGCCGATCAGGTCGCCGACGACGTCGACGATCTTGCTGATGAGTTCCTCGCGCTGCTGCTTGGCCTTGGCGAGGGCTTCGTCGGCGGCCTGCTTCTGACGCACTGCCGCTGCCGCGTCGGCGGCCGCTTTGTCCTTGGCCGCGCTGCTGGTGCTGGAGGTGCTGCCGCCGGAGGAGCTGTTGCCACCGCCGCCGTCACCTCCGCCACCGCCACCGCCACCGCCACCGCTGTCCTGCTTGGCGTAGTAGGCGGCCCAGGCGGCGGCGGACATGCAACGTCCGTTGTCGTCAGGGATGCAGGTGCCGGAGGGGTCGGAGTGGTCGATCGGGTTGTTGTTGGCGTAGGCGTAGCCGTTCCAGGACTGCGGGTCGCTCTCGTTGAAGATCGGGTCCGTGGAGAGGAAGCGGCCGGTCTTCGGGTCGTACTGTCGGGCGCCGAGGTTGGTGAATCCGGTGCCCTCCAAGGTGCCGCCGACGAAGCCCTTGTCGCCGGCCCAGACACCGACACCGGGCTGGGTGCCGCGGGCGTTGCCGAACGGGTCGGTGGGTCGGCGGGTGGCGGCGAGGGTCGCGGCGTCGAACTGGACGCCGTTCGTGCCGTGCGGGTCGGAGGCCTGGTAGTAGAGCTTGCCTCCGCCGAGGGCGGTGGTCCGGGTGACGGTCAGCCCGCCCGGCGCACCGTAGTAGCGGGTGTTGGACAGGGCGTGGGTGTTGGTGTCGAGGGTGACCTCGTCCGAACCCATGTTGAGGGTGACCTTGCCCGGGGTCCGGCGGATCAGCTGGCCGCCGCTGGCGTCGTAGACGTAGCTGGTGTCACCGGACCCTCCGGTGTCCTGGATCTTGGAGACCTTGCCCTCGTTGTTCCAGGTGAGGGTTTTGGTGCCGGTGGTGTCGGTGATCGAGGTGGTGTTGCCGGTCTCGTCGTACTGGTAGGTGGCCGTGGTGGCGGCGCCGTTCACCGTGGTCTTGGAGGTGAGCAGGGCGTGCGGTCCGCCGGTGCCGCCGCCGGTGTTGGGGGCGGTGGTCTTGGTGTTGGGGCCGGTGGCGAAGGTCTGGTCGACCGTCTTGTCCTTGGTGGTGACACCGGCGGGGTCGTGCTGGACGAACTTGGTGCGGTTACCGGTCAGGTCGTAGGAGTACGACTGCCAGTAGGGGGACGGGCCGCCGATCCGCGAGGTGGCGGTGCCGGCGGTGGGCTCGACCGGGTTGGTGCAGCCACCGATGCCCTGCACGGAGGGTGCGGGGGCGGTGGTGGTGGTGCCCTTGTCGGTCCAGGCGGCGTTCAGTCGGCCGAGGTAGTCGTAGGTGAAGCACTGCAGGTCTGTTGCGGTGCCGTCCTGGACGTCCTTGACGGAGGTGAGCGATCCGACCTTGTTGTAGGTGTAGTTGAGGAGGTCGACGTGGGTGGTGGTGGAGGTCTGCTTGTCCAGGGTGGACTGCACGACCCGGCCGGTCCCGGCGTCGTAGAGCTGGGTGGAGACGACCTGGGTGCCGTACTCACCGATGGTGGTGCGGGTCGGGTGGCCGAACACGTCGTACTGCATGTCCTGGACCAGGTAGTCCAGGCCGCTGGAGGTGGTGAAGTTCCCGTCGACGTCGTAGGAGTTGCCGACGGTCTCCGCCGCCAGACCACCCACCGCCGGCATGCTGACCTTCTTGGGAAGGCCCAGCACCGGGCTGTAGACCATCGACCAGCTGTAGGTCCCGGCCAGTTCCTTCTCGACCGTCGGGATCGTCATCGATGTGCCGGTCGCACGGTAGCCGATGTCGTAGCCGGTGATGGTGCTGGTGTAGGCCGCGCCGGTGGTGCCACCGACGTAGCGGATGGACGAGTCGGGCTTGCCCTTGGCCTTGGAGTCGTAGGTCCAGGCCGCGGTCTTCTTCGTCAGATCACTCGTGTCGGTGCCGTCGAACTGCCCAGCCCTGCGGGCCAACAGGTCGTAGGTGAAGCTCGTCGACCTGCCCCGCGCATCGGTCGCGGTGACCAGATGCCCCGCGTTGTCGTAGACGCTGGTCGAGGTGCCGGCATCCGGATCGCTCATGCTGGTCGCTTGGCCGAGCAGGTCGTAGGTGTAGGACCATTGGCGCCCGGTCGAGTCCTTGCGCCAAGTGGGCTTGCCCGCGACGTTGTAGCCGTAGGTGGTGGCGTCGTAGGCACCGGTCGGCGTGCTGGTCTTGTACTGCCGCATCTCGACAATTGCGCCGGTGGCGTCGGTGAAGGTGCTGCCCGCGTAGCCGCCGGAAGGCGGGGTGGTGTCGGTCCGGTCCGCGCCGAGGTAGGCGACGGTCGTCCGCCACTGCTCCTGCGCGTAGGACATGGTCTTCGCCGAGGTGACCCGGCCGAGGCCGTCGTACTCGTTCCAGGTCTGCTTGGGGACCTGGGAGTCCTGCGGCAGGAAGACCGTGGTGGTCGGCCCGGACGTGTTGTTGAAGTAGGACGGGGTGGCCTTGATCTGCCAGCCGTGGGAGTCGAACTCCGCCTCGGAGATCAGGCGGCCGACCTGCCCGTAGGCGGGCATGGCCTGGGTCTGGCGGATGCGGCCGAGACCGTCGTAGATCTCGATGCTGGTGGTGTAGGAGCCGTCCTCGCGGATGCTCTGACTGGTCACCGTCGAGGGCGCGTTGGCGCCGTTGAGGGCGTAGGAGAACTTCCGGTTGGGGGTCTGGGTGGCCTTGTCACGGCCCGGCTGCCAGACCGAGATCAGGCGGCCGAGGGCATCGTAGGCCTCCTCGGTGACGTGGTTGTTCTCGTCGACCGCCTTGGTGGGCGTGGCTCGGCCCGGGTCGACCGTGGTGGTCGACTTCCAGCCGAGCGGGTTGGTGACCTCCAGGCTGGTCGGCAGCTCGCCGGTGGCGGGGACGTAGACCGTGGAGGTCTTCGCACCGTCGCGGTGGGTGTCGTCGGTGCGGTTGGGGTCGATGGTCGCGCTCTGGCGGCCGTACTTGTCGAACTCCGCCTTGGCGGTGGTCCGGTAGTTGGCCGAGCCGTCACCGTTGTAGGAGGTCAGGACCCGGGTCTCGGTCTGGTTGGCCTCCGTGCCGATCGTCCCCGGCGCCTGACCGTCGTAGATGGTCAGCGTGTCGGCGATGGTGGTCGTGGTGGACGGCGTCGTGGAGCAGGCACCGGCCACCGTCAGGATGCGGGACGGCATCTCCACGAGAGCCGTGTTGGCACCGGTCGCGTACGTGGTGGTGGTGCACTGCTCCTGCTCCGCCACGTGCGCCAGGTCGCCCTTGACGTCGACGGTGTTGACGCGGCCGGCGTGGGTCTCGTCGTAGGTGACGTCGCGTTCGGTGGTGCGCCAGGAACCGTCCGAGAGGAGGGAGCGGTTCTTGACCTGGCCGGTGTTGAGGTAGCGCGCGGTGACCTTGGGCAGGTTGCCGGGCTGGGTGTGGGTGGCGGTGATGTTCGACATCCACGGGGTGGACAGCTCACCACCGACGACCTTCGCGTTCGCGGCCGCGGACTCGAAGGTCTGGGTCTCACGGACGAACCCGGCGAGCTCCTCCGCGTCGGTGATGCTGGAACCCCAGGTGTCGGTGACCTGGCCGCCCATGCCCCGCAGGAACGTCGCCACCGACTTGGTCTTCGCGCCGTCGCTTCCGCTACCGGTGGTCGTGGTGACGCTCTGGTAGCCACGGAAGTTGTCGTACGTGCGGGTGTCGTCGTCCGCGAACTCGGAGTCGTTGCGGTGCCAGGCGGCGCCGCCCCCGTACGTGTACTCGGTGATCTTCGCGACGGCGGAGGTGACCAGCGACTGCTCGCTGACCGAGGACACCAGGATCTTGTGGAACCAGTCGTCGACGGGCTTGGCACCCGGTGCGGAGCCCGGCGGGACCCACTTCACCGGCGAGCACGCCATCGTGTTGCTCTCCGGCGAGGCCGGCATCGTCCCGGCGGTGCGGGAGCACTCGACCGGCTTGTAGCCGATGTTGATCCGGCCACCGGTCTCGGTGACGATCTCGTCCATCCGCGGACGGTTGAACTGCGGCGCCACCGGCACCAGACCGTCCACCCGGTTGGCCATCTGCTTGGCCTTGAACGTCACCGGCGGCAGATCGACACCCGTCTGCCCGTTGCTGCCGGTCCGCCGGATCGAGGCCAGCCACAGCGTCGGCGAGGTGCCGTCACCCGGGTCCGAGAACACCTGGGTCAGCGCCCAGGAGTCCACCACCCGCGGCGCACCGCCGACGGTGATCGACGTCTCGACCTTGGTGAGGCGCTTGGAGGTCCAGAACGACGGACCGTAGTTGGTGCACTTGCCCGACGAGGCACACGCCTGGTCGACCGGGGTGTCCGGCCAGAACGACTGGTTCGCGACGGTGCGCTGGGCGTCCGTGCAGGTGATCGAACCCGACGCGAAGCACCGCTCCGAGGTCGTGAACGAGATCTTCTCCGCGGGCTTGAGGGCGCCCTTCGCGGTGATCTGCTCGGCGAGCTGCTGCCCGTAGGCGATCTCCGCCACCGTCGAGTAGCGGTCGTACGCGGTCAGGGTGCCGGTGCCGTTGTTCTGGCCACCGCCGCGGGCGTAGTAGTTGCCCTCCTTCGCGTACTTGTACGAGATCAGGTTGCCGTGGAGGTCGACGATGTAGTCGAGGTTCCACTGCCAACCCATCTGGCACCACGACGCCAGACCGGTGCCCGAGCCGTAGCACGGGTCTCCGGACTTCGGCGAGTACACCGGCACGGTGTTCACCGAGTTCGACGCCGGATCCGTCCCGTCGCCGCCCGGCAGGTGGTTGGCACCGAAGAAGTACTGGGTGCCGTCCGTGGTGACGACCTTGAAACCCTCACCGTTCCACGCACCGTTGTTCAACCCGGTCAGCGGCGTGATCTGGGTGCCGTCGTCGCCCTGCAGCCGCAGCACACCCGAGGAGTCGTCCTTCACCACCATGCCGGAGTGACCCGCCAGGTTCAGCGACAGCGACTGCCCCGCCCAGCACTCGTCACCCGACATGTCGATGCCGGCCTTCATGCACGGCTTGTACGACCGCGAGATCGAACCCGCCGAGTAGTCCCAGCCGTCACCCAGCCACGAGGACTGCGAGTTCGTCGACGCCGTCCGGCCGTCCACCGACGACGAGTCGTAGCCCAGGACCGTACTCGGCGCCGCACCACCCAACGCCGACGGCATGTCGAACGTGTACGAGTACGTGAAGTTTCCCGAGTTCGTGCCCGCACTCCACTGCGCCGACGGCGAGATCGGAGTGGCCGCGAACGAACCCATCGAACCCGCCGACGACGCCTCCGCCGCCAGCACCGTCGCACCCGAGGAACCGGCCGAAGCCGACTCCACGAACGCGGCCCGGACCACCGAACCGCCCTCCTTCGAGGCAGCGTTCGTCGCACCCGACGCGGCCGGGAGCTCGACCTTCGCGGTCACCTTCCCCGTCCGCGCGTCCACCGACGAATCCACCGGCGTCCGCTTCTGGCACTCCGCCTTCTCCGGCGTCTCCAGCGCACACGCCGGCAACTGCACCAGCCGCGCGCGATCCGCCCAGGTACCCGCACCCACCAGAGCGGCGACATCCACCGTCACCTGCACCGGCAGACCCGACTTCGCCGCAGGCGCCGCAGCGGGAGCCGCGTTCTCCAGGCTCACCACCGGACCGGCCTCACCCGCCGCCCGAGCCTTCGACTCCTCGACCAGCGCGACCTTCACCGACGGCAGCTCCGCCGGATCCGCACCGCCCTTCGCCGCGCCCAGGTCCGTCAGATAGACCGGCAGATCACCGGCCTTCACCTCCGCCTGGCCACCCGACGACGGAGCAGCCCCACCCGTCAGCTTCCGCGCCGCGAGCTGCTCGCCCGACACCTTCGGCAACTTCACCGTCGCCGAACCGGCCTTCACCCCCGGCCGCGCCGAGGACTTCCACTCCTTCGGAACACTCGCATCGGCCTTACCCGACCGCGAATCCCCCTTCCCCGAAACAGACTTCGTCTCACCCAACGCCGTATTCGGCGGCGTCCACACCTTCGGATGCGGCCGACGCTCCGCCAACGCCTCGGCGGACGGAGCAGCCAACAACGACATCAACACAGCCAGAAGCGTCAACAACCCCACGCCCCGCGACCGGCCCATCAGCCAGCGCCAGAGTGGGGAGCGCGCGTACCAAGCCCCCACGAACAAGCTCCCATATCGGTTCAGAACGCAGCACAAATGACGCCCCGACGATCGTCGGCACGTCAGATGCGGACAGCACACGGAGAGGTGCGCTGAGCGACATGAAATCTAGGGCTCGGTTAGCGCACGCCACTACTGGCGATCAAGGATTTTTACCAGAGCTTTGCATGAGGAATCCACTAAAAAGGGCAATGCATGACAACCCATCAGCCAAGGGGGCATCTGCCCAGCTCGGCGGCCAAATCGGAGCCCTGGCGGCACATCGCACGCCCCCATTCCACTTGAAGATCGCCACCAACTGCCGCTCTATCGAGCGCAGTTGGAAATTCAGCCGCAACAAATTCCAGAATGCGGGATAATTGTCATGGGCACCTAAATTACCCCGCTCCCGCGGCGCCGGGCATCATGAATTCTCCATACAGGGTATGGATCCACCTTTCATGGCATAGCGATCGGACGCGGGCGTCCCACCCTTAGGGTCGGAAATCGCCCAATTCGGAACCCCTCAGGTCGCCGTACGAACGACCACTAATCGGGCAAGGCAGCTCAAGTCGAGGTATCAGCTTGACCCTCATATCACCGACCCTGCATCGTTCCTGACCGAACGCCTGCGTGAAAGAGGCAGGCCTGTGGGAGGGAACCCCGGATCTCCATGTCCGCCGCAACATCTTCGAGTGGCCTTCCCCGGTCACGCAGAACCAACGGCAGGGGCCTGCTCGGCCGCGCCGCGATAGCCGTGACGACGGCCATCGGCCTCACCGTGCTGTCGTCGCCGATCACCATGGCCGCGACCGTGGACCCGACCCCGACCCCGTCCGGGAGCTCCGCGCCGGCCAAGGCCGACCAGCAGCCGACCGACAGCGCGGCGGGCAAGGCGATCCACGAGGCGCTCGCGCAGGCGAAGGCCACCGGGAAGCCCGTCACCATCGACGCGCTGACCACCGAGAGCAGCGAGAGCGTCGCCAACCCGGACGGGCACACCGTCACGGCGAACACCCACGCCCAGGACGTCCGCACCAAGCGCGACGGCGGCTGGAAGAGCCTCGACACCACCCTGCGGACCGGCTCGGACGGCACCCTCGCCCCGGCCGTCACCTCCCAGGGGCTGACCCTCTCCGGCGGCGGCACCGGCCCGCTGGCCACCATCACCACCACCGACGGCAAGAAGCTCTCGGTCAGCGCACCGTTCGCGCTGCCCAGGCCGACCGTGGACGGCTCGACGGCGACCTACGCGTCGGTCCTGCCGGACGTGGACCTGCAGGTCAGCGCCCTGCCCGACGGTGGCTGGCGGGACGTGATCGTGGTCAGGACCGCCGCCGCGGCCGCCGACCCGCGGCTGAAGAGCCTGCACTTCCCGGTGCAGACCACCGGCCTGAAGGTCGCCAACGACCAGGCCGGCAACGTCTCCGTCACCGACGAGAACGGCAAGGAGCGGATGCACGCTCCCACCCCGTTCCAGTGGGACTCGGCCGAGGTCGCTCCGCCCGCCCCGCAGCTGAAGGCCGCGAAGGCCGCGCCGAAGTCGCTGTTCGCCGCCCCCGGCGCCATCGAGCGCAAGTCCGCGACGGAGAAGTCCACCGCCAAGGACCCGGGTGACGGCGCGACCGTCTCCACCATGGCGATCAAGGCCACCGAGACCGGCATCGACCTCACGCCGGACCAGGCCACCTTCGGCAAGGGCGCCGGCCCCTGGTACCTCGACCCGACGGTCAGCGCCAACGCGACCCGTCAGGTCAACGCCCAGGTGCAGGAGAACCACAAGGACACCGCCAACGTCAACACGCTCAGCAGCCTGGGCATCGGCTACTGCGGCTACTCCGACTGCACCGGCTACGGCCGCTACCGGTCGTACTACCAGCTCGGCATCCCATCGGTCCTCTTCTCCGACGGCTCCCGCGGCACCGCCACCATCTCCAGCGCGACCATGTCCGTGCCGGTGAACAGCGCGGCCGCGCCGGGCACCAACTCGCCGATCAACCTGTACAACACCCCGCAGCTGTCCGGCACCACCACCTGGAACAACCAGCCGTGTGGCACCGGCAACATGAACGGCTGCGACAAGGTCGGCACGTACTGGATCACCGGTACCGGCACCATGAACTACGACGTCACGTGGTGGATGCAGCGCGCCGCGGACAACAAGTGGGCCAACTGGACCGTCGGCTTCGCCCCGGACAACGAGGGCGAGAAGCTCTACCGCCACCACCTGGGCGCCGACCCCAACATCGCGATCAACTACGACATCGCGCCGACCATCTGGTACCCGCGCACCACCCCCACCCCCGGCTACAACGCCGACCCGGTGATGGGTGACGCGCACAACGACTGCCAGACCCCGGGCGGCGCCGCCTGGTACCAGCCGGGCTGGGTGGGCGCCAATCAGAACGTCTACCTGCACACCAGCAGCTGGTCCCCGATCGGTTCGGGTCTCGACACCACCTTCCGGATGTGGGACGACAACGACGGCAACGCCGGGCAGACCCCGCACACCGGGCCGATCGGCAGCTACAACAACGACGCCGTGGTCTCGGTCGGCCTGCTCGCCGACGGCCACCAGTACGGCTGGACCGCCACCGTCACCGACGGCTGGCTCACCTCGGGCGAGACCCCGTGGTGCTACTTCCGCGTGGACAAGACCCCGCCGACCGTCGCCATCAGTTCCACCGACTTCCCGGCCAGCGGCACCCTGAACGTCGTGCCGAAGAAGAAGGTCCGGGAGGCCGGCACGTTCACCGTGACCGCGACCGACCCCGCCCCCATCAACGGGCTGAACGCCTCCGGTGTCGCCTGCACCCGCTGGACCACCGACCCGACCCCCGTCACCGGCTGGTCATGCAACGACGCCGGCGTCATCAAGGGCAGCACCGGCACCTTCAACTTCACGCCCACCACCTGGGGCACGAACATCCTGTTCGCCCAGTCGATGGACGTGGCCGGCAACTACAGCCAGCCCTTCCCGTACACCTTCTACGCCCCCTGGGACCCGGTGACCGGCGCAGCCGTCCCCGGTGACCTCAGCGGCGACGGCCGCGCCGACCTGCTCCAGGCCGACGGCGCCGGCAACCTGCGCGTGATGCCGGCCGACACCGACCCGACCCTCGCCCAGGCCGCCCCGCTCGGCCTCTCCCCGCTGAACGACACCACCCCCGTCGGCTGGCAGAACGTCCAGACCACCCACCGCGGCGCCCTGCGCTCGATGGGCGTCGACGACGCCTTCGCCTGGACCGGCGCGACCCCCGCGATGGCGAAGAACCTCTACCTGTACCAGAACAAGGGCGACGGCACCTTCAAGGACGCCAGCGTCCTGACCAAGCCCACCACCTGGGCCGACCCGGTCACCGGCGCCGCCCTGACGTCCGCGCCGGCCGGCTGGAACGCCGACTGGTCGAAGACCACCCAGATCGTGGCGCTCGGCGCGCTCAAGGCGCCGGTCAGCTCCGGTGACAGCATCGCCAGCAAGAACCAGACCTCGCTCCTCACGGTCGAGAACGGCAACCTCTGGCTCTACCGCGCGGACACCACCAACACGCTCGACGCCGCGGCCGTCAAGGTCTCCGGCACCGGGAACTGGGCCAACTTCGACCTGATCAACCCGGGTACCGCCAGCGGCACCGCCCAGCCCACCCTGTGGGCCCGCGACCGTTTGGACGGTACTCTCCGCGCCTACGACATCACGATCAAGACGGACGGCTCCGGAACGCTCGACCTGAGCGCCCTCGCCGACCCCAAGGGCTCGAAGGCCCGCATCATCGGTGGCGTGCCCGCCGGCCAGTTCCCGCAGGTCGGCGCCGCCGACGCCACGAAGGACGGCATCGCCGACTTCTGGGCGATCGACGCCAACAAGCACCTGCAGTTCTGGCCCGGCAAGACCAGCGGCGGCACCGCTGCCACCCCGGTCACCACCTTCGCCACCCCCAACGACCAGGGCGACACCCGGGCACCCGTGGACCGTATCGCGCTGTCCACCAGCACCGGAGGCATCACCCAGGACGCCTACGGCAAGAGCCCGGGCACCGTGAAGGGCGGAGTCACCTTCGGCACCGACACCGTCAACGGCAAGGCCACCACCGTCGCCAACTTCAACGGCTCCGATGGCGAGATCGGCTTCAACAATCTCAAGGTCAACACGCTGGAGTCCTTCTCGGTCACCCTCTGGGCCAAGCCGAACAAGGCGGACAGCGTGGTCATCAGCCAGGACGGCGGGAGCGGAAGCGACTTCCTGGTCTGGCCGTCCTCCAACGGCGACGGCAACGCCACCTGGCTCATGTCGATGGCTCAGTCGGCAGGCCACGCCTGGACCGCCGACTACGAGCACGTCGCCAAGGTGAACAGCGCCGCCCGCGTGCAGTTCGGCACGTGGACCAAGCTGACAATCAGCTACAACTCGAAGTCCGGCCAGATGTCGCTCTATGTCAACGGTGCACTTGCAGCCACCGGGACACACACGAACAAGCTCAACTCGGGTGGCTCGCTCGTGCTCGGCCGGTTCCGGAACGGTGGTGCCGCTTCGAACTACTACAGTGGCAGCATCGCCGACGTCGTGGTCAACGACTATTCCATCGACCCGGGCAGCGTGACCGGCCCGATCGTCTCGGACATCATGAAGTCGAAGTGCCTGGACGACCCCAACGGGGTCACCGACAACGGCACGCCGGTCCAGATCTACGACTGCAACGGCTCCATTCCTCAGCAGTTCACCGCCCAGGCCAACGGTTCCGTCGTCGTCAAGGGCAAGTGCCTGGACGCCTACGGCAGCGGCACCACCAACGGCACAAAGATCGTCCTCTTCGATTGCCTCGGCGGCGCCAACCAGGTCTGGCAGGTCCGTCCGGACGGCTCGATCTTCAACCCGATCTCCGGGCGCTGCCTCGACGTGCCGAACGGGAACGCGGTCAACGGGAACCAGATGCAGCTCTACGACTGCAACAACACCAGCGCCCAGCGCTGGTTCACCCGCACGGTTGCGTGACCTGACGAACCGACCGATCGAGGGCCCGTCGCAGACCCTTCGTAGCTAGCCACCGCCCGGCCCTCGGACACAGCTCGACCGTGTCCGAGGGCCGGCCTTGCTGTTCGTCGGGATGGTCCGCGGACGTTGATGCTTTCTGGGACTCACATTCCGAGACCCAATCCGATAGGAGCGGCCCCGATTGTCGAATTGGGACAAATTCGGTATCCCCGCACCGACCGGATCCGCGTTGCTCGGTGAGGTGCTGGTGAGCGGATACTACGATCACGCCGTCCAGTACCAGCTGGGTCGCGTCCTTACGGAGTCTGCGGTCTCGATCTTCGGTTCTCCGAATGTGGAAGCCGTGATCGCGGGAGACGAGGAACTGCTCGAGGGCTTCGTCCTCGTCGACAGCTGCTGGTCCCACGTACGCGCCGGCTGGACGAGGCTGTCCGAGGCCGGGCGGGCCAGGGCGGTGGAACACTCCGCCGTGCTCTCCAGTACCCACGAGAGCCGGGAAGCACGGAACCAGGTGCTGAAGAGCCTCAGCTCGGAAGGGGCCTTCTTGGCGGCGAGATCGGAGTTCGCCGGTCTTCTCGGCCACCTGGCGGACGCCTACCAAAGGTTTCCATCGGCGGATCGATCTGACTTACAGGTCGATTCATGAGTGAAGGCTGTGGCCGGAAGTGAATTCGCTTCCGGCCACAGCCTTCTGATGGAACCCGTTCGAGGACGGTCTCCTACCGCACAGCTTCCGCCCCTCAGACCAGCCGGCGGGCCGTCGCCCAGCGGGTGAGCTCGTGCCGGTTGCTGAGCTGGAGCTTGCGCAGCACCGCCGAGACGTGGCTCTCCACCGTCTTGACCGAGATGAACAGCTGCTTGGCGATCTCCTTGTAGGCGTAGCCCCGGGCGATCAGCCGCAGCACCTCGCGCTCGCGCTGGGTGAGCCGGTCCAGGTCCTCGTCCACCGGCGGGGTGTCGGTGGCGGCGAAGGCGTCCAGCACGAAGCCGGCCAGCCGGGGCGAGAAGACCGCGTCGCCGTCGGAGATCCGGAAGATCGCGTTGACCAGGTCCGTCCCGGTGATCGTCTTGGTGACGTAGCCGCGGGCGCCGCCGCGGATCACCCCGATCACGTCCTCGGCGGCGTCGGAGACCGACAGCGCCAGGAAGCGGACGCCGGTCGGGTCGGCCATCAGCGGCGCCGAGCGGCGCAGCACCTCGACGCCGCCGCCACCCGGCAGGTGGACGTCGAGCAGCACCACGTCGGGCCGGGTCTCGGCGACGACCTGGACGGCCGACTCGACGTCGTCGGCCTCGCCGACCACGTCGATGCCGGTGAGCTCGGTCCGGCCGATCTCGGCCCGGACCCCGGTGCGGAACATCCGGTGGTCGTCGACCAGCACCACCCGCGCGGTGCGCTCAGGTCCCGGTCCAGCTGCCACGGCCTCAGACATCTGCTCTCTCCATCTCCAGCTCGACCTCGGTACCGCCGTCCGGCGCCGGACGCACCTTCGCGGTACCCCCGTTGCGCCGCATCCGGCCGATGATCGACTCCCGTACGCCCATCCGGTCCTCGGGCACGCTGTCGGGGTCGAAGCCTGGCCCGTGGTCGCGGACGAACACGGACACCGTCCGCCCCTCCACCTCCGCGTACACCTGGACCGGTCCTCCGCCACCGTACTTGGCCGCGTTGACCATCGCCTCTCTCGCGGCCTGCATCTGCGCGGAGACCCGCTCGTCCATCGGGCAGTCGCCGACACAGACCAGCTCGACCGGCACCCCGTGCCGGTCCTCGACCTCGGCGACGACCTGCCGGATCCGCTCGGCGAGGGTGTCCGGGGCATCCTCGGCCGCGGCCTCCGGGCGGTAGAGCCACAGCCGCAGCTCGCGCTCCTGGGCGCGGGCCAGCCGGAGCACCTCCTTGGCGTCGTCGGCGTTGCGCTGGATCAGGGTCAGGGTGTGCAGCACCGAGTCGTGCACGTGGGCGGCGATCTCGGCGCGCTCCTGGGCCCGGATCCGGGCGGTGCGCTCGGCGCCGAGGTCCTGCCACAGCCGCAGGGCGTACGGGCCGACCAGCACCAGCACGCCGGCCAGCACCGCGACCGAGGCCTCGATCACCGAGCCGACGGTGGAGCCGCTGCCCTGGAGCACCAGGAACGCCACGATGCCGGCCACCACCAGCAGTACCCCGCCGACGACCCGGGTGTAGGCGCCGCGCCGGCGGGTGGCCTCCTCCAGCCCGAACCAGCGCTGCCAGCGCGAGTCGTCGGCCTGCCGCCAGACCAGCGCGACGCCGACGCCGATGATCAGCAGCGGCCAGACGTACGGCTTGGCGGTCTGGATGTGCAGGGCGCTGAGCAGCGCCATGATGCCGACCACCAGCAGCAGCAGCGCGAACAGCTGGCCCACGCCCGCCCGGCCGCCGCCCTTCTCGGGCCGGCCGCCGACCTGGGCACCGAGCTGGGCGCCGGCCGCGCCCGGGCCGACCGTCGGGGGCTCGCCGTGGAAGGTGCGCTGGAGCAGGTCGCGCAGCCGGCCGAGCCCGGCCCGGCGCTCCTTGCTGAGCTGGGCGGCACCGGCCTCGCCGGCGTCGACCCGGACGAAGCCGCCGTCGCGGTAGATCCAGCGGGTGGCACTGCCGGGGGCGGGCTCGCCGATGCCGATCGGCACCACGAACCAGAACGCGGCGTACAGCAGCACCCCGATGCCCTGGGCGAAGAACAGCAGGATGAAGGCGACCCGGACCCAGGTGACCGGCAGCCCGAGGTGCACCGCGAGGCCGTGCGCGACGCCGCCGAGCATCCGGCCGTGCGGGCTGCGGTACAGCCTGCGGTACGGCGGGCGGGCCCCGTCGGCAGCGGTCGACTCGGCGCCCGTCGGCGACGGGGTGTCAGGAACGGGGGGCTGGGATTCGATGCCGGGGGCTGCCACGCCACGAATGGTCACACGTATCCGGGCCCGGGCGCATCAGGGTACGGCCCTGAGTGCCCTCTCAGGGACAGTTCAGGGTCGGCCCCGGGCCGCGGGCGGTTGGGCGCGGCCCCTCGCAAGCAGCAGGATGGTGCCATGACCGACGAGCAGAGCACCGGGGCCCCGGACGCCCCGCCCCAGGGCGCGCAGCGGCCCCCGCTGACCCGCAGCGAGCGGCACCGGGTGGTGGCCGGGGTGTGCGGCGGGCTCGGCCGCCACCTGGACATCGACCCGGTGGTGTTCCGGGTGGTGGTGGCGGTGCTCTGCCTGACCGGCGGGCTCGGGCTGTTCCTGTACGGGCTGGCCTGGCTGATCGTGCCGCGCGAGCCGGCCGGTGCGGAGGTCGGCCGGACCGAGCTCCAGCGGGTGCTGACCGGGCGGGTCGACGGGCAGTCGGTCGGTGCGGTGCTGCTGACGGTGATCGGCACCGGGGTGTTCTTCTCCTCGATGGGCGACGGTGACCAGCTGTTCCCGCTGCTGCTGCTCGGCGGCCTGGTCTTCCTGGCGGTGCGCTACGACCCGGAGCGCCGCCGCCGGGGCCGCGGGCAGGACCGGCCGCCCGGGGCGGGCGGGCCGGGCGGGCCGTACGACCGGCTGGAGGAGGAGTCGGGCGAGCGGCTGGACTGGCGGGGCTGGCAGCAGCAGTTCGGCGAGGACGTGCGGGCGCAGTGGGAGGAGCGCCGGGAGGCGATGCAGCAGCAGTGGCGGGCGGTCCGCGAGGAGCAGGCCCGGGCCCGGGAGGCCGGTACGGTGCCGGCCGACTCGCCGCCGCCGGGGCCGAGCGGCTACCTGTGGGATCCACGCCACCCGGAGCGCAATCCGTACGGGCAGTCGGCGCCGGGGGGCGCCGCCCAGCCCTGGTGGCAGCGCACCGACCTGCCGGCGGGTGATCCGCTGCGCAAGTCCCCGGCCGCCCCGGCGGCGCCGTCCCCGGCTCCGGCGGCCTGCGTCCGCCGGCCGCGCTCCTTCCTGGCTCCGCTGGGCCTGCTGGCGGCGGTCGGTGCGGGTGCCGCGGTCTGGGCGGTCGGGGCCCGGCACGGGGACGGGGTCAAGGTCTCGGTGCTGCTGGCGGTGCCGCTGCTGGTGCTCGGGCTGACCATGCTGGTGGGGGCGAAGTTCGGCCGGGCCAAGGGCCTGGTGGTGCCCGCGCTGGTGCTGACGGTGGCGCTGGCGGGCGCGGGTACGGCGGTGGACACCCGGGTGCGGACCGGCTTCGGGGACCGCACCTGGGCCCCGACCTCGGCGGCCGACCTGCGCTCGGAGTACAGCCTGGGGGCCGGCAACGCGACCCTGGACCTGCGCGGGCTCGACCCGGCCGGCGGGACGCTGGCGACCGCGGTCCGGCTCGGTGCGGGTGACCTGCGGGTCACGGTGCCCTCGGACGTGGAGGTGCGGCTGCGGGTGGACAACCTGGTCGGCGACGTGCGGCTGCCGAACGACGAGCATCTGTCGGGCGGGGACAACAGCCGGGAGCTCGAGCTGCACCCGGTCGGCGGTCAGGCCTCCCGGGGCACGCTGGATCTGGAACTGACTCTCGGAGTGGGCGACATGAAGGTGGTTCAGGGATGAGGAAGCACCGGCTCGATCCGTTCTCGCTGATCTCGGGTGGGCTGTTCACCGTGATCGCGGCGCTCTACCTGGTCTCCTCGCTGGACAGCGACTCGGTCGACGGGAGGATCGTCATCCCGGTGACCTTCATCGTGCTGGGGGTGGCGGGGCTGGTCGGCGCGGTGGCGGCGATGTCGCGCCGCGGCCGTCCGGAGCCGGTCGAGGCGCCGGCCTGCGGCGCGGTCCGCACCGCGCCGCAGGACGGCGAGGGCTGAGGCCCGCACGATCCGGGCCCCCGGGAAGCACCGAGCCGGGCCGGGCATCCGCCCGACCCGGCCCCGGTCCCGTCCGGCTCAGCTCTGGACGGGGCCGAGCTCCAGCTGGTCGCCGTTCTTGGTCACGGTGTACTTGGGCAGCGGCTTGGTGGCCGGCCCGTTGACCACGGCGCCGGTGGCGGCGTTGAAGCGCGAGCCGTGGCAGGGGCAGTACATCTGACCGTTCTTCGGTGCGTCGACCGCGCAGCCGGAGTGGGTGCAGACCGAGGAGAAGCCGCAGTACTGCCCGGCGGTGGGCTGCACGATGTAGACGGCGTCGCCGCTGGCCGGGTCCTTGACCTGGGCCGAGCCGCCGACCGGGACGGTGGAGGCGGCCACGGTGACCTTGGCGCCACCGGCCGCGGGGCCGCCGCTGCCGCCGGCCGCCGGGCCCGAGGGCGCGGGGGTGGGCAGCGGGGTGGCGGAGGGCACCGGCTTGCGGTCGCGGCCGAAGGTCGCGGTGAGCGAGCCGGAGAGGAGTCCGGCGCCGCCGATAGCGACGGCCGCGATCCCGCCGTCCAGCAGGGCCCGGCGGCCGACGGCGTCCTCGTCCAGGCCCCGGGCGCGGTCCCGCCGGGCGCGGGTGGCCAGGTAGCCGTCGATGGACAGCAGCGGGGTGCCCGCCAGCAGCAGCGGGGTCCAGGCCATCAGGTAGGCGAGATCGTTGCCGTAGTAGTACGGCGAGACGTTCCAGCTGACGGTGAGCCACAGGGTCAGGCTGATCACCGCGCCCCCGGCGGCGGCGAGCCGCCCCCAGAGGCCGAACAGCGTGCCGAGGCCGACGGCGAGCTCGCCGAAGGCGATCAGCAGGGCGAACAGGGTGGGTGCGTCGAGCGCGGGGCCCAGCGCCCAGCCGATCGGGCTGGCCGCCTTGACCGCCTGGGTCTGCGCCACGAAGGAGGCCGGGTCGCCGGCGCCCGCCAGGTAGTGCGAGTCGGAGAGTTTGTCGAACGCGGCGTACACGAAGGTCACCCCGAGGAAGAGGCGCAGCGGCAGCGTCGCGTAGCGCGTGCCGGTCTCCTTCCACCGGGCCAGTTGTGCCGATCTGCCCGACCGCTCCGGTCCGCCATGCCCCGCCGTCATGCCGATGCCTCCCGCTCGTGTCCCGCCAACTACTGACAGGTCCGGTCCGATTCTGCCCGTTGTTGCCCGCGTTCCGTCGCAAGCCCCACCCATG
This sequence comes from Kitasatospora sp. NPDC049258, assembly GCF_040678895.1. NCBI lineage: Bacteria > Bacillati > Actinomycetota > Actinomycetes > Kitasatosporales > Streptomycetaceae > Kitasatospora > Kitasatospora sp. NPDC049258. The sequence goes on along the minus strand of NZ_JBFAQT010000003.1, from coordinate 222,085 downwards.
GACCACCGTGGCCCTCACAGCAGACGGCCGCGCCGCCACTCCCTTAGGTACGGAAGCAGCGGCGCGGCCGTTCAGTTCAGCGGGAGATTACTCCCACTCGATGGTGCCCGGCGGCTTGCTGGTGCAGTCCAGGACCACGCGGTTGACGTCCTTGACCTCGTTGGTGATCCGGGTGGAGATCTTCGCCAGCACCTCGTACGGCAGGCGCGACCAGTCCGCGGTCATGGCGTCCTCGGAGGAGACCGGGCGCAGCACGATCGGGTGGCCGTAGGTGCGGCCGTCGCCCTGCACGCCGACGCTGCGGACGTCGGCCAGCAGCACCACGGGGCACTGCCAGATCTCGCGGTCCAGGCCGGCCGCGGTCAGCTCCTCGCGGGCGATCGCGTCGGCCTCGCGGAGCAGGTCGAGCCGCTCCTTGGTGACCTCGCCGACGATCCGGATGCCGAGGCCCGGGCCGGGGAACGGCTGGCGCTGGACGATCTCCTCGGGCAGGCCGAGCTCCTGGCCGACCATCCGGACCTCGTCCTTGAACAGCTTGCGCAGCGGCTCGACCAGCTGGAACTGCAGGTCCTCGGGGAGGCCGCCGACGTTGTGGTGGGACTTGATGTTGGCGGTGCCGGTGCCGCCGCCGGACTCCACCACGTCCGGGTACAGGGTGCCCTGGACCAGGAAGTCGACCGACTCGCCGCTCTCGCCGGCCTCGGCCACGATCTCGGCCTGGGCCTGCTCGAAGACCCGGATGAACTCCCGGCCGATGACCTTGCGCTTCTCCTCGGGGTCGCTGACGCCCTTCAGCGCGTCCAGGAAGCGCTCCTCGGCGTCGACGACCTTGAGCCGGACACCGGTCGCGGCCACGAAGTCCTTCTCGACCTGCTCGGTCTCGCCCTTGCGCATCAGCCCGTGGTCGACGTACACGCAGGTCAGCCGGTCGCCGATGGCGCGCTGCACCAGGGCGGCGGCGACCGCGGAGTCCACGCCGCCGGACAGGCCGCAGATCGCGCGCTTGTCGCCGACCTGCTCGCGGATCAGCGCGACCTGCTCGTCGACCACGTTGACGGTGGTCCAGTCCGGGGCGATGCCCGCGCCGCGGTAGAGGAAGTGCTCCAGGATCTGCTGGCCGTGCGTGGAGTGCAGCACCTCGGGGTGGTACTGCACGCCGTACAGGCGGCGCTCGTCGTCCTCGAAGGCGGCGACCGGCACCACGTCGGTGGAGGCGGTGACGGTGAAGCCCGCCGGTGCGGCGGAGCAGGCGTCGCCGTGCGACATCCACACCGACTGCTCGGCGGGGGTGCCCTCGAAGAGGGTCGAGCCGGTGCGGCTGACGTGCAGCGGGGTGCGGCCGTACTCGCGGGCGCCGCTGTTGTCGACGGTGCCGCCGAGGGTGATCGCCATCAGCTGGAAGCCGTAGCACATGCCGAAGACCGGCACCCCGGCCTCGAAGATCGCGCGGTCGAGCCGCGGGGCGCCGTCCTCGTAGACCGAGGACGGGCCGCCGGACAGGATGATCGCCTTCGGGTTCTTGGCGAGCATCTCGGCCACCGGCATGGTGCTCGGCACGATCTCGCTGTAGACCCGGGCCTCACGCACCCGACGGGCGATGAGCTGGGCGTACTGGGCGCCGAAGTCGACCACCAGGACGGTGTCGTTCTCGGCTACGGACTGGTCGGGAAGAGCAGAGGACACGGACGGCCTTCCGGCATCGGTATCAGAAGGTGTCGCGCGCCACACGCCCCTGGCAGGGTGGCGACGGCGACCGGCGGGGGTATGCCCCGAGTCTACCGGGCTGCTCGAACGCCCCCGGTTCACCCGCATGCCGTCCGGCCGTACCGTGACCCGGCGCGGCGGCGAATCGTTGCACCGGGCGACCGTCCGAGTGCTTGCGCACCTCCCAGGTGCGGCGGCGCCCGCCCGGTCGGCAGGACCACGCGTGGAACTCTCGTCCAGTCCACCGGCGCGCGTGGCGGGCCCGGCCCGCCGTGGGACCGCGCCCCGGTGCTGTGGCCGGAACAGCAGGGGACAGCGGACCCGGCCACGACTGACCGGCCAGGGGGTGGCGGAGCGGTGGCCGGGGACGCCCGGGCGCCGCCCGCCGCTCCCTCGGCAGGCCGGTCCGCCCCTGCGCGCTCCCCTGTGCGCCCCCCGGCTTGCAACTACTACGCAGAGTAGTCGACTGCGGGGCCCACGAACCGTCCGGCCGGGCGTCCCGACCGCTCCCCCGGCGTCCCCGCTGCGCGGAGCTGCGCGAAATTGGACTGTGCCGAACTGTGTCGAATCGGTTGCACAGTAAGGGCTCCGTCCAGCACGATGCTGGTTGTGGGGGTTGGCCTGGTCGCCGTCGAAGGCGGTGCCGGGCCGGCGGTCCGCAGCCATGGTCCGCCCTGCGGCGGTGCCGCCCGATGGATCACGCTGCGTGAGGGCGGGCGCCGCTTCGAGCCGTACGCCTCCGTGGGCGCCCCGGCGCCACCCTGAGCCATCCGACCCGACGGCGCTCTTCCCCCGGCGCCGTCAACCCAGCACCGGTGCCGCCCTGACGCCGCGTGCTGAACGACAAAGGGCCCCGTTCCCCCGCGGGGCCCTTTGCCCTTCCCGGGCCCCGCCGGGGGAAAGGGGGCGCGCCGTCGGACCGAGCGGTGCGCCGCCAGGGCGCGGGCTACGACCCGGCGGGCCGGCGGAAGGCCTCGTGCGGGTCCGCGGTCCCGGTGGCGGGCGGCGCGGGTGCCGGAGCCTGCGCCGGTGGCACCGGCGGCCGGAGCGGTCGGGCCGGCGCCACCGTCGGCTCCCCGGCCGGCGCAACGGCCGGCGGCGCAACAGCCGGCGGCACCACCGGCCGCGCCGGCACCGGCACCGGCACCGGCGAAGGGCCCACCGGCAAAGGGCCCACCGGCGAAGGGCCCACCGGCTCCCCCCGCACCGCGCGGAGCAGCGGCGGCAGCGCGAGCGCGCCGAGCGCCGCCCAGAGCAGGTTGGCCACCACCACGCCCGCCGGCACCAGGCCGAACGTGGTGTGCGTGCTGCCGCCCAGGTCGAGCCCCTGCTCGAAGACCGCCCCCACCGAGGCTCCGCGGGAGCGCCGCACCACGAGGTCCGCGCTCATCCCGGCCACCACCATCGGCACCGTGAGCAGCACCGCGTGCACCACCGCCAGCCGCAGCCGGTCCGCCACGCCCAGCCTGCGGCGGTACGCCGACCAGCCGAGCAGGCAGGCCGACGCCACCGCGAGCAGCAGCGCCCAGCGCCACTGGCCGCTCTGGCCCTGCAGGTCGAACAGCGAGGCCCGGAACTGCTCGGTCCGCTCCCCGGTGGACGCGGTCAGGCCGGCCACCGCGGCGCCCGAGCCGAAGCCGAGCAGCACCAGCCCGGCGTTGGGGACGAGCAGCAGCCACACCGGCTCGAACGGTCCGGTGTGGCCCACCGCCACCAGCACGGCGGCCACCAGCGAGGACACCCCCACCGAGCCGGCCAGCACCCGGCCGCCGACCCGGGCCGCGAGCAGCCAGCCGGTCAGCGCGGGCCGCCGCCGGGCGGCCGCACCGATCGCGTCCGCGCCGTGCACCAGGAACGCGAGCAGGAACGCCAGCAGCACCGTCCCGGCCACCGACCGGCCCAGGTCGACCCCGAAGGCCTCCCGCGAGTCCAGGGCCAGGCCGTACCGGCCCACGTCCGCGTGGGCCTCGCCCCCGAGCGCGCCCGGGTGGGCCGGGGGTGCCTCGCCGGTCGTGGTCCCGGCGAGCAGGCCGAGCAGCAGGGCCACCAGCCCGGCCAGGGCGGCCACCCGGGCGGCCGCCGTCAGGGCCTGCCGGGCCGTCGCCCCGCCGCCCGCGCGGGCCCGGCCGCGCCGAACGGCGGGCCCGAGGCCGAGCCCGAGCGCGACCAGCCAGAGCGCCAGGACGGTCATCGGCAGCAGCCTCAGGTCCGTCTCGAAGGTGTAGCGGGCGAGACCGTCGGAGACGGCGTGCAGCGGGCCGCCGAAGGCGGCCGTGGTCAGCGCCAGCGCGGCCCCGAACCGGTCGTCGAACGGGAAGCCGCCGCCGATCCCGTCCGCCGGCATCGCGAGCAGCAGCGGCAGCAGCACCAGGACGGCGGTGGCCGGCGCCAGAGCCCGCAGGGCGGGCAGCCAGTCCCGGCCGAACAGCGCGCCCCACAGCGCGGAGCGGCCCGCCGAGGGGTCGTACGGCACGCCGCGCCCCCAGCGGCCGAGCGGCGGGCGGCCGGCCGGCGCCGGCGGGGCGGTGAACTCCGGGGCGGCGCCGAGGCCGGCGTAGGCGCCGGAGCCGCCGACCTCGACCACCTCGCTGATCACGGCGGCCGGAGCGCCGAACGGCCGGTCGCAGGCGGCGCAACGCCGGGCCCCGCCCGCGGAGTTCGCGCCGCAGGACGTGCAGATGGCCATCCGTGCCCCCGGTCCTCGTCCGAGAGCCGTTTATCCCACCGGCCCTCGGACGGTGTCAAACGGCGCTGGTCGCCACCTCAGGGACGTTCCCGGGGCTCCGGTCCGGCACCGGCGGCCCGCTTGGCGGGCACCTGCGGCACCGGCAGCAGCAGGGCGCCGAAGGCCGTCGCCGGGACTGCGGGGCGGTGCGGGGCGACGGCGGGCACCGGGCGGTACGGCTCGTCCTGGGCGGGTCGCCCGTCCGGCTCGCCCTTGTTCGGCCACATCGACAGCGCGCGCTCGGCCTGCGCGGTGATGGTCAGCGAGGGGTTGACGCCGAGGTTCGCGGAGATGGTCGAGCCGTCCACCACGCTGATCCCGGGGTGGCCGAAGAGGCGGTGGTACGGGTCCACCACGCCGGTCTCCGCGGAGTCGCCGATCACGCAGCCGCCGATGAAGTGGGCGGTCAGCGGGATGTCGAAGATCTCGCCGGCGCTGCTCCCGGCGAAGCCGTTGATCGACTCGGCGAGCGCCTTGGCGGCCTGCTCGGCGGCCGGGATCCAGGTCGGGTTGGGGGCGCCGTGGCCCTGCCGGGAGGTCAGCTTGCCCTTGCCGATGCCGGACTTCTTCAGCGAGACGGTGAGCGAGTTGTCCAGCGACTGCATCACCAGGCCGATGATGGTCTTCTCGGACCAGCGGTGCTTGTTCATCGACTGGGCGAAGATCACCGGGTGCCGGGCCGCGGTGACCGCGTAGCGCAGCCAGCGCGGGCCGCGGCCGGCCCCCGGCACCTGCTGGACGCTGAGCGCGCCCATCGCGTTGGAGCCCTTGCCGTAGCGGACCGGCTCGATGTGGGTGTTCTCGTCCGGGTGGATCGAGGAGGTGATCGCCACCCCCTTGGTGAAGTCGACCCGCCCGCCGTCGCCGGTCGGGGAGGCGCCCGCCGCGTACCGCCGGTCGGTGGTCGAAGCGCCCACCAGAGCCTCGGAGTTGGTCCGGGTGAGCTCGCCGAGCCGGGCCGAGAGGCCGGGCAACTGGCCGCCGTCGCGCATCCGGTGCAGCAGGGTCTGGGTGCCGTAGGTACCGGCCGCGACCACCACCCGGGCGGCGGTGATGGTCCGGGCGCCGGCCTTGACCGGGTCCTTGGAGCGCGAGTCGGTGCGGCGCACGTCCACCGCGAAGGTGTCACCGACGGTGCGGATCCGGGCCACCGTGGTGAGCGGGTGGATCTCGGCGCCGCCCTGCTCGGCGAGGTGCAGGTAGTTCTCCACCAGGGTGTTCTTGGCGCCGTGCCGGCAGCCGGTCATGCACTCGCCGCACTCGATGCAGGCCTTGCGGCGCGGCCCGGCGCCGCCGAAGTACGGATCCTCGACCTCGGTGCCGGGGGCGGCCTTGACCGAGCCGTCGCCGTCGCTGCCGTCGCCGAAGAACACGCCGACCGGCGCGAGGTGGAAGGTGTCGCCCACCCCCATCTTCTCGGCGGCGGCCTTGAGGTGGACGTCGGAGGGCGTCACGGTCGGGTTGGTGCGCACCCCGAGCATCCGCTGCGCCTGGTCGTAGAAGGGCGCCAACTCCTGCTGCCAGTCGGTGATGTGCTGCCACTGGCGGTCCTCGAAGAACGCCTTCGGCGGGACGTACAGGGTGTTGGCGTAGTTCAGCGAGCCGCCGCCGACACCGGCGCCGCCCAGCACCAGCACGTTGGCCAGCAGGTGGATCCGCTGGATGCCGTACATGCCGAGGGCGGGGGCCCAGAGGTAGTTCCTGGTGTCCCAGGAGTTCTTCGGCAGCTCACCGGGGCCGAACCGGCGACCGGCCTCCAGCACCGCGACCCGGTAGCCCTTCTCGGTGAGCCGGAGGGCGGCGACCGAGCCGCCGAAGCCCGAGCCCACCACGACCACGTCGTAGTCGAGACCGCTGTCCGCCATCTGCCGTTGCTCCTTCGAAACGTCGTGGGGGGGGTGCGCCGAGCGGGGCCGGCTCCCCGGGCCGACCGCCGGCCGGCTACTTCAGCCGGAACGCCTTCATCGCCTTCAGACCGGTGGTCATCAGCGCCGCGAACCGCACGTCGTCCAGGCCCATCGAGGGCGCCAGCGGGAGCACGGTCTGGGTGGCGATGGTCTGCGCCTCGGTGTAGCGCAGGATGCCCTCCGCGCCGTGCCGCCGGCCGAGGCCGGAGTCGCCCATGCCGCCCATCGGCGAGGCCACCGAGCCGTACGCCGCCGCGTAGGCCTCGTTCACGTTGACCGTGCCGGTGTGCAGCCGGGCGGCGAGGGCCCGGCCGCGCCGCAGGTCCTTCGTCCAGACGCTGGAGTTGAGGCCGTACGGGGTCGCGTTGGCGGCGGCGACGGCCTGGTCCTCGGTGTCGAAGCGGTAGATCGAGACGACCGGGCCGAAGGTCTCCTCGGCGCAGACCGCCATCGCGTCGGTGACGCCGTCCAGGATGGTCGGCTCGTGGAAGAGCGGGCCGAGGTCCGGCCGGGCCCGGCCGCCGGCGACCACCGTGGCGCCGGCCTTGACCGCCTCCTCGATGTGCCGGGTGACGGTCTCCAGCTGCCGCTCGGAGACCAGCGAGCCCATGTCCGAGCCGTACGCCAGGCCGCCGCCGAGCCGCAGCGCGCAGGTGCGCTCGGCGAACCGGGCCAGGAAGCGGTCGGCGACCGAGCGGTGCACGAAGAGCCGCTCGATCGAGATGCAGAGCTGGCCGGCCGAGGAGAAGCAGGCCCGCACGGCGCCCTCGACGGCCTTCTCGACGTCCGCGTCGGCCAGCACCAGCATGGCGTTCTTGCCGCCGAGCTCCAGCGAGGCACCGACCAGCCGGCCGGCGGCCTGCTGAGCGACCTGGCGGCCGGTGCGGGTGGAGCCGGTGAACGAGACGTAGTCGGCGTGCTCGACCACGGCCGGGCCGATCACCGGGCCGTCGCCGATCACGATCTGCCAGCAGTCGGCCGGCAGCCCGGCCTCGATCAGCAGCTCGCGGGCCCACAGCGCGGTCAGCGCGGTCTGCGTGTCGGGCTTGTTGACCACCGCGTTGCCGGCCACGAAGGCGGGCAGGGCGTCCCCGACGGAGAGCTCCAGCGGGTAGTTCCACGGGGAGATCTGGCCGACCACGCCCTTGGCGCGGCGGGCCTCCACCGCCCGGGTGAGCACCGGGATCGCGCCGGAGCGGCGCCGGTCGCGCAGGTACGAGGGGGCCTTGCGGCCGTAGTGGCGGGCGGCCATCGCGGCCGCCATCACCTCCTCGAAGGCGTGCAGCCGGGCCTTGCCGGTCTCGGCCTGGATGAGGTCCAGCACCTCGTCCTGGCGGCGCAGCAGCAGGTCGTGGAAGCGCAGCAGGACGGCGGCGCGGCGGCGGACCGGCAGCGCGCCCCAGGCCTGCTGGGCCCGCCGGGCCAGCTGGTAGGCGACCTCGACGTCGGCCGGGGTGGACTGCGGGAGGCTGGCCAGCCGCTCGCCGGTGAGCGGCGCGGTGGTGTGCACCAGCTCCGGCTCACCGGTCGCGGTGACACCCTTGGCGAGCCGGGCCACCACGGCGGGCGTGATGGCCGAGGCGACCGTGCGCGCCGCGCCCGGCGCGGCGGGGTTGCGCCCGGCTTCGGCGCGGGAACCGGTCTGTCCGTCTGCCGTGATGTCCGTCATGAGCGCAGCCTAGGGCCTGGGCCGCGAGTTCGGTACCCGCCAGTAACAGGAAACTGTCTGCGACAGAGCTTTGAAGATCACCCCGCTCGCGGGGCGGCTAGCCCAGCACCGTGAAGTGGTTCAGCACCGTGGTGAAGCGCTTCTGGCTGTCGGTGCGGTCCTTGTCCGGACCGGCCGACAGGACGTCGTACGAGGTGCCGCTCTCGGTCTTGAACTCGGCCTCCTTCAGGTACCGCCGGGTGCCCGAGCTGTCCGCCGTCGTGTAGCTGAACTCCCAGACCGCGCCCGGGAAGCCGTTCACCTTGACCTCCGCCAGCTGCTCCCGCTTGTAGCCCTGCCGGTTCTTGTTGACGCTCTGCTCCATCTCCTGGAAGTGCTGGAGCGGGCTCAGCGACTGGCCGACGGTGACCGCGAACTGCAGGTAGTGCACCTTGCCGTCCGGGCTGTAGTAGATCTCGCTGCCGTCCACCGTCCGCACCCAGGTGCCGCCGGTGGAGGGCAGCAGGAAGCGGAACCCGGCCGGGTCGTCGACCCACTGGTAGCCGGCCGGCGCCGGGTCCGGGGCGGCCAGGCCGGTCGGCGCGCTGTCCGCGCCGGCCGAGGTGCCGCCACCGCCGCGCTGGTGGTCCAGCACCACGTACGCGCCCCCGCCCACCAGCGCGGCGGTGACCAGCGCGATCAGCGCCGGGCGCAGCCGGCGCCGGCGGCGCGGCGCCGCGGGCGGCGCCTCGACGGCCGCCGACTCGGCCACGGGCACCACCGGGACGGTCGGCCCGGTCGGCTCCGCCGGCGTGGCGGGCCGGTCCTGGGTCCGATCGACCACCGGCACCAGTCCGGTCGGGACCTGCTCGGGCACCCGGCCCCTGATCCCCACGGTGTGCCCGGCCACCACCTCGTTCAGCATCCGCAGCGCCTCGTCCGCGCCGGGCCGCTGCGCCGGGTCCTTGGCCAGCAGCGCGGCCAGCACCGGGCCGAGCGCACCGGCCTTGGCCGACTCCGGCAGCGGCTCCTCGACCACGGCGGTCAGGGTGCCCAGCGGGCTGTCCCGGCGGAACGGCGACGTGCCCTCCACCGCGGCCCAGAGCGTGGCGCCGAGCGCCCACAGGTCGGAGGCCGGCCCGGGCCGCTCACCCTGGGCGCGCTCCGGCGCCAGGTAGTCCGGCGAGCCCACCAGGTCGCCGGGGCGGGTCAGTTCCACCGCACCCGCACCCTCGAACTTGGCGATCCCGAAGTCCAGCAGCACCACCCGGCCGGTGTTGTGCTCCAGCAGCACGTTGGCCGGCTTGACGTCCCGGTGCAGCACCCCGAGCTGGTGGCCGCGGTGCAGGGCGGCCAGCACCTGCACGCCCACCTCGGCGGCCTCCTGCGGGCGCAGCTCGCCGTCCTGGCTGATCACGTCGGCCAATGAGCGGCCGTCCACCAGCTCCATCACGATCCAGGGGCGGCCGTCCTGCTCCAGCACGTCGTGGATGGTGATCACACCGGGGTGCTTGATCCGGGCGGCGGCCCGCGCCTCGCGCTTCATCCGGGTCTGCAGGATCTCCAGATCCTCCTCGGACAGATGGCTGACGGTCAGCTCCTTGACCGCGACGTCGCGGTCCAGCATCTCGTCCCTGGCCCGCCAGACGGTGCCCATCCCACCCCGGCCGAGGCGCTCCCCCAGCGCGTACCGTCCGGCCAGCAGCCGGCCCGTCCCCACCCCTGCCGACTGGTCCTGTCCGCCCATGGCGACCGCTCCCCCTCCTCAGTCCACCGTCACCCTGACGGAGGTTCCGGTGCACCGCAGACTCACCGCCCGGACATCTTCGGGCCCAGCCTAGGCGTACCCCGGCGGGGCCGGAATCCCCGGCCCGGCCCACCCGGCCGATTCGCGGCCGCCACCCGCTCAGCCGGCCACCAGCACCACCGCGGCGAGCGCCGCCAGCAGGGCCACCAGCACGCCCCCGAGCAGCAGCGGCCCGAGCAGCGCCGGCGGTACCAGGGAAGCCCGGTGACGGTGCGTCAGTTCGGTGCTCGGCCCCTCCTCGGCCCGGCGCCGACCCCCCGGGCGCCGGTACGGCAGCACGGGGCCGGCCGGCCGGCGGACCGGGAGCAAGGGCGCGAAGGCCACCGATTCGGGTCCGAACGGTTCGGGTGCGCCCGCCAGCAGCTCCCGCAGCTCCTCCTGCACCTGCGCGGCGCCGGGCCGGGCGGCGGGATCGGCCGCCAGCAGCCGCTCCACCAGCGGCCGCAGCGGCCCGCAGCCGTCCGCCGGGTGCGCCCGGCCGTCCCGCACGGCGGTCAGCAGGGTCGGCAGGTCGTCCTCGGGGAAGGGCCCGTACCCGGTCAGCAGCCGGTACAGCAGCACGCCGAGCGCCCAGCAGTCCGCCGCCGGGCCCGCGTCCGGCGGCCAGCGCTCGGCCCGGGGGCCGAGCAGCACCGCCCGTGCCTCGTACACCCGGCGGGGCACCGGCCCGCCGAGCGCCGAGCACAGCGTCTCCTCGGCCACCCCGAGCAGCAGGCCGCCGAGCATCGCGGCGCCGTCCTCGCAGACCAGCACCGAGGCGGCGGTGACGTTGCCGTGCGGGAGCCCGGCCTCGTGCAGCGCGCGCAGGGCGCCGGCCAGGTCCGCGGCAAGCTCCGCCACCCGGTACGGCGGCACCGGCCCGTGCACCGCCAGCTCGGCCAGCCGGGCGCCCGGCAGCCGCTCCTCGGCGACCCAGAGCAACTCCCCTTCCGCCACCGCCTCGACCCCGGCCAGCAGCCGCGGGTGACGGGGTGCCCCGGCCACCTCCGCCGCCACCCGGTGAGCTATTCGCGCGCCGTACTCCGGGTCCGGCTCGGCTCCCGGCCGACCGGGGATCAGCAGCTCCGGCAGCTCGAGCGCGTGCAGCAGCACCTGGCCCCCGGTCCGCAGGTCCTGTGCGGCCACGCCGACCTCCGGACGGTCCGTCACCCGGTACCGCCCGGCCACCACCTGCCCCGGGGCCGCTCGCATCGCATGTTCCTCTGGAAGGGGGTCGGGCTGCTCGTACCGGTCAGGGTACGTGGCCCCGCCCTGGGTAGGCTCCGCCCATGGACTGGACCGACCTCATCGACGCCGGCTTCGACCTGCTGGGCCACGGCGGCACCGACGCCAGGGCCGCCGCGGTGCGCGGCGTGGAGGCCACCGTGACACCTGGCGAGCAGCCGGTCGCGGCCACGGCCGGCCGCCACCCGGACCACTTCCGCAAGGGGGTCCTGGTGCTGACCACCCATCGGCTGCTCTTCCTCAAGGACGGCAAGCCCCCGCTGCCGGTTGCGCTGGCCGCGGTCACCGACACGACGGTCACCAGGACCAGGCTGAACGGCGAGGTGCTGCGGGTGGTCGCGCTCACCGGCTCGCACCGCTTCGAGGAGGTGGCCAAGGCCGAGTTCTTCGCCCAGCAGATCCGTGAGGCGGCCCTCGCCGCCCGGCGGGCGGCCGCCGAGCCGCCCACGGCCGCCCCGGCGGCGGTGGGCCCCGGGGCCGACCTGCTCGACCAGTTGGAGCGGCTGGCCGCGCTGCACGCGGCGGGCGCGCTCACCGCGGAGGAGTTCGGCCGGGCCAAGCAGCGGCTGATCGGGTGAGCCCGCGCGGCGGGGCCCCGCCGGGCGTGTCGTCAGGCCGGCCGGGGCGCCGTCAGGGCGCCGGCTGGAAGCTCTCGAAGCCGACCCGGCGGGCGTCCGCGTTGGCGGCCGAGCCCCAGTCGGCGTCCGGCACCGTCCAGTAGAGCGCGTAGCCGTACTTGCCGTCGCCGGTGACGAAGCCGCGGTTCAGCGAGTGCATCCGGGTCTTGCTGCCGAAGGTCCACTCCCAGTCGGCCGCGTTGGTCCACTGCCGGTAGGTGATCGCCTTCAGATCCACGCGCTGGTAGTTGCTGCCGCCGTTGCCGTCCTTCTCGCTGCTCACCCAGTCGTCGTACGCGCTGCCGTGGGCGGGGCTCGTCCAGTCGACCATCAGCTTGACGCCGTTGCCCTTGAACTGGCGGCTGGTCGCGTCGTAGTCGGGGCCCTGGTCGGTCAGCCAGTCCGGCAGGTTGATGCTGAAGCCCGACGGGTCGCGGTAGGTCCGGTACCCGGCGGGGGCGGGCGGGACGGCGCCGGCACCGGTGCCGGTGCCGCTCCCAGCACCGGTGCCGGTACCGGTACCGGTGTTCGGCTGGCCCGTCCCGGAGGCGGACGCGGCGGGCGAGCCCGCTCCGGCGGCCGGGGCGGAGGCGGGCGGCGGGGTGGTGGCGGCGCTCTGGCCGCCGGCCCCGGCGGCAGGGCTCTGGGCCGCCGGGCTCTCCGGGCCGGCCTGGGTGCCCGGAGCGGCTCCGGCCGCGGTCCCGGGGCCGCTCCGGGCGGCCGCGCCGTCGGTGCCCTTGCCGCCCCCGCGCATGGCCAGTGCCACCACGGCTATCAGGGCCAGCACGAACACCACCGCGCCGACAGCCAGCTTGAGCCGGCGCCGGTCCTTGGCGGCCGCGGGGACGGGGGGAAGCACCTCGGTGACCGGGGCCGGGGCCGCGGGGGCCGCGGGCACGGTCAGCGGCGGCGCCGGGATCGGCGCCGGGGCCGAGGCCGACCGGCTGCCCACCCGGACGGTGCCGAGCAGCCCGATCGCACCGGCCCGGCCGTCCTTCGACGCGTCCTCGGCCACCGGCTTCGACCCGGGCTTCGCCCCGGCCTGCTGCGCGGGCACCACGGCGGCGGCACCCGCGGCGGCCGCGGCGGCCGGCTTCGAGCCGGACTTCGGCGCGGACGCCGACCCGGGCCTCGACCCGGGCTTCGACCCCGACGTCGACTCGGCCTTCGCCCCGGACTTCGAGGCCTGCTCCGGCTCCGCCGCCGAGGACCCGTCAGCGGGCTTCACCGGCACCGCCTGCTGGGTGGTGGCCTCGGCCCGGGCGACACCGGCGGCGACGATCCGCTTGAGCCTCGACCGGGTCTCGGAGGCGTCCAGCCGCAGCGCCGGATCCTTCTCCAGCAGCCCCTCGATCACCGGCCACAGCGGCCCGGCCTTCTCGGAGGCGGGCAGGTCCTCGGTCATCACGGCGGTCAGGGTGGCGAGCGCCGAGCCGCGGTCGTACGGCGGCTTGCCCTCGACCATGGCGTACAGCGTGCCGCCCAGCGACCACAGGTCGGACGGCGGGCCGGGCTTGTGGCCCTTGGCGCGCTCGGGCGAGATGTACGAGGGGGCGCCGACCAGCATGCCGGTGGAGGTGATCGAGGTGTCGCCCTCGACGCTGGCGATGCCGAAGTCGGTGAGCACCACCCGCCCGTCCTCGCCGATCAGCACGTTGGACGGCTTGACGTCCCGGTGCAGGATCCCGTGGCTGTGCGCGGCGCCGAGCACGCCCAGCAGGTCGAGCGCGATCTCGGCGGCACGGACCGGGGTGAGCGGGCCGTCCTCCTTGATCACCTCGGCCAGCGAGCGGGACTCGACCAGCTCCATCACGATCCAGGGCCGCTCGTCCTCCTCGACCACGTCGAAGACGGTGACGGCGGCGGTGTGCCGGATCCGGGCGGTGGCCTTGGCCTCGCGCAGGGTGCGGACGATCAGGCGGTGCTTCTCCTCCTCGTCCACCCCGCCGTGCATGCGCAGTTCCTTGACGGCGACGATCCGGCCGAGCATCTCGTCCTCGGCCCGCCAGACCGTGCCCATGCCGCCGCTGCCGAGCACCGCCTTGAGCCGGTAGCGCCCGGCCAGCAGTCGGCCGGTGGACTCCTGCGCCTGGGTCATCGGTGCGCTCCCCCATGTGTTGCTGGCCCGCGTGCTGCTGCCGGTCGAAGTGACGGCGCATCGGCCCCGCGCGGGCACAACCCGGGGACGTCGCCCGCGCACCCGGCGCCCGGATCCAAGACGCCAAGTCTCCATCATCCCCTGTTCCTTCGGTCGCCGACCACCCGCCCCAGGGGTTGGCCATGAAGATCCGTACCGGAAGCGGGCATTCCGTACCCGACCCGTGACCGGAAACAGCCGCTCAGGGGGTGTGCCGCGCACAGAGTCTCCCCTAGGAAGGCACCATCACCACACCTGACGACCGGTCCGACGAAACAGGGCCCCCGCCGAGGCGGAGGCCCTGTCGGATCGCACGAACCGTCAGCCGTGGTGCAGCGCCGGGTTCACCGTGACCTCGACGCGCTGGAACTCCTTGAGCTCCGAGTAGCCCGTGGTGGCCATCGCGCGGCGCAGCGCGCCGAACAGGTTCATCGTGCCGTCCGGGGTGTGCGAGGGACCGGTCAGGATCTCCTCGGTGGTGCCCACGGTGCCGAGGTCGACCCGCTTGCCGCGCGGCAGCTCCTCGTGCACGGCCTCCATGCCCCAGTGGAAGCCCCGGCCCGGCGCGTCGGTGGCCCGGGCCAGCGCGGCACCGATCATCACCGCGTCCGCGCCGCAGGCGACCGCCTTGGCCAGGTCGCCGCTGTAGCCGACGCCGCCGTCCGCGATCACGTGCACGTAGCGGCCGCCCGACTCGTCCATGTAGTCCCGGCGGGCCGCGGCCACGTCGGCCACGGCGGTGGCCATCGGGACCTGGATGCCGAGCACCGTACGGGTGGTGTGGGCCGCGCCGCCGCCGAAGCCGACCAGCACGCCGGCCGCGCCGCTGCGCATCAGGTGCAGGGCCGCGGTGTAGGTGGCGCAGCCACCGACGATCACCGGCACGTCCAGCTCGTAGATGAACTGCTTGAGGTTGAGCGGCTCGGCCGCGCCGGAGACGTGCTCGGCGGAGACCGTGGTGCCGCGGATCACGAAGACGTCCACGCCCGCGTCGACCACGGCCTTGGAGAACTCGGCGGTGCGCTGCGGGGAGAGCGCGGCGGCGGTCACCACGCCGGAGTCGCGGACCTCCTTGATCCGCTGCCCGATCAGCTCGGCCTTGATCGGCTCGGCGTAGATCTCCTGCAACCGGCGGGTCGCGGCGGCCTCGTCGGCCAGCTCGGCGATCTCGTCCAGCAGCGGCTGCGGGTCCTCGTACCGGGTCCACAGGCCTTCGAGGTTCAGCACCCCGAGGCCGCCCAGGTTGCCGATGGCGATGGCCTGCGCGGGCGAGACCACGCTGTCCATCGGCGCCGCCAGGAAGGGCAGCTCGAAGCGGTAGGCGTCGATCTGCCAGGCGATCGAGACCTCCTTCGGGTCACGAGTACGGCGGCTGGGGACGACGGCGATGTCGTCGAATGCGTACGCCCGGCGGCCGCGCTTGCCACGCCCGATCTCGATCTCAGTCACTTCGAGCCCTTCTGCTGCTTCCATCTGCCTGCCGGGTCACCCCGGCCGCCCCCCAGTATCCCGTACCGGCCCGCCCGGGCGCGGCACCCGGCCGAGGGGCGGACCGCGGGCCGCCCGCGGGCACGCCGAAGGGCCCGCCACCGCACGCGGTGACGGGCCCCGAAGCCGGCCGGTCGGATCAGCGGCTGGTGTAGTTGGGCGCCTCGACGGTCATCTGGATGTCGTGCGGGTGGCTCTCCTTGAGGCCCGCCGAGGTGATCCGGACGAACCGGCCCTTGCTCTCCATCTCCGCGACGGTGGCGGCACCCACGTAGCCCATGGTCTGGCGCAGGCCGCCGACCAGCTGGTGCAGCACCGCCGAGAGCGGGCCGCGGTAGGGCACCTGGCCCTCGATGCCCTCGGGGACGAGCTTGTCGTCCGAGGCCACCTCGGCCTGGAAGTAGCGGTCCTTGGAGTACGAGCGGCCCTGGCCGCGGGACTGCATGGCGCCCAGCGATCCCATGCCGCGGTAGGACTTGAACTGCTTGCCGTTGATGAAGAGCAGCTCGCCCGGGGACTCCTCGCAGCCGGCCAGCAGCGAGCCCAGCATCACGGTGTCGGCACCGGCGGCCAGCGCCTTGCCGATGTCGCCGGAGTACTGCAGGCCGCCGTCGCCGATCACCGGCACGCCGGCCGCCTGGCAGGCGAGCGCGGCCTCGTAGATCGCGGTGACCTGGGGGACGCCGATGCCGGCGACCACCCGGGTGGTGCAGATGGAGCCGGGGCCGACCCCGACCTTCACGCCGTCCACGCCGGCGTCGATCAGCGCCTGGGCGCCGTCCCGGGTGGCGACGTTGCCGCCGACCACGTCGACCGCGACGGCGGACTTGATCTTCTCGATCCAGGCCAGCGCGTTGTGGCTGTGGCCGTGCGAGGTGTCCACCACCAGGAAGTCCACACCGGCGCCGACCAGGGCCTGGGCCCGGTCGAAGGCCTCGGCGCTGGCGCCGACGGCGGCGCCGACCAGCAGCCGGCCCTCGGAGTCCTTGGCCGCGTTCGGGTACTTCTCGGCCTTGACGAAGTCCTTGACGGTGATCAGGCCCTTGATCCGGCCCTCGTCGTCGACCAGCGGCAGCTTCTCGATCTTGTGGCGGCGGAGCAGCCCGATCGCGTCCTCGCCGGAGATCCCCACCTTGCCGGTGATCAGCGGCATCGGGGTCATGATCTCGCGGACCTTGCGGGCCCGGTCCGACTCGAAGGCCATGTCGCGGTTGGTGACGATGCCCAGCAGCTTGCCGTCCGGGTCCGCGATCGGCACGCCGCTGATCCGGAACTTGGCGCACAGCGCATCGGCCTCGGCCAGCGTGGTCTCCGGGCCGACCGTGATCGGGTCGGTCACCATGCCGGACTCGGAGCGCTTCACCAGGTCGACCTGGTTGACCTGGTCCTCGATCGACAGGTTGCGGTGCAGCACGCCGACGCCGCCCTGGCGGGCCATCGCGATTGCCATCCGGGACTCGGTGACCTTGTCCATGGCGGCGGAGAGCAGCGGAATGTTCACCCGGACGTTGCGGGACACCCGAGAGGAGGTGTCGACCTGGTTGGGCATCACCTCGGAGGCCCCGGGAAGCAGCAGGACGTCGTCGTACGTGAGCCCGAGCATCGCGAACTTCTCGGGTACGCCTGCGGCGTTGTAAGACATCTGAAGGGACCTTCCGTGGCGTGGCCGTCGATCTCGGGCACGACCGGCGAGGGTTACCGGCCGGGTGGCTCTCTCAGCTGGGCGGACGACCGCGGTACGGCCACGTCCCACCCGCGCGCACCGGCACAGGGCTTGGCCACCAAGACGCCGGGCGGCTGGAGGAACCTCCAAGGGATCCCCGAGCGCACCCACGGAACTTTGGCAACCTGACCAGGTGCCGATACCCCATGGTACTGGTGTCACGAGCGATCGACTCGCGCCCCCTTGACAACAAGGGGATCAGGAGGACTCTTCCGCCAGTGCCCGCAGCCGGCTGAGCGCCCGGTGCTGGGCGACCCGGACGGCGCCCGGCGACATCCCCAGCACCTCCCCGGTCTCCTCCGCGGACAGCCCGGCGGCCACCCGCAGCAGCACCAGCTCGCGCTGGCGGGCCGGCAGGTTGGAGAGCAGCTCGCGGATCCACGCGGCGTCGCTGCTGAGCAGCGCGCGCTCCTCCGGGCCGAGCGACTCGTCGGGGGTCTCGGGCAGGTCGTCCTGCGGGATCACGGTGGAGCCGGGGCCGCGCATGGCGGCCCGCTGCAGATCCGCGATCTTGTGCGCGGCGATGCCGTAGACGAAGGCCTCGAACGGGCGGCCGGTGTCGCGGTAGCGCGGCAGCGCGCACAGCACGGCCACGCAGACCTCCTGCACCACGTCGTCCACATGATGCCGGGCGCCGCCCGGCAGCCGGACCAGCCGGCCCCGGCAGTAGCGCAGGGCGAGCGGATGGACGTAGGCCAGCAGTGCGTCGATCGCCGGGCCCTCGCCGCGCACGGCGGCCGCGACCAGCGAAGCGACCAGTGGAGAGGTGCCGGCGCCGAGCACCGGGGCTCTGACCTCGACCGCGTCCGCGTACGACGGGTCGACACCCTGGCCGTCGGGGACGGCCTCGTCGGCCTGGGCCGGCTCGGGCTGGGTCTCGCCCGAAGCGGTGGCCTCGTCGTCACGCATCGGTCCATGGTGCCTGGTCGGAGCGGAAAACGCGGCACCGCGTCCGGACTTGTGCATCGGAACGTTATGCGTCGCCACTGTGCGCACCGTGCCGCCTCCCGCCCCACTGGCTGCCGCCCGCTGCGGCAACTCTTGCTTCCGCAGCACCTGTCCGCTGGTCCCCGAGGTGCTCCACTACTCCATGGTGCAGCCTCGGGACGACAACGTCACACGCCCGTACGGTTACCGTGTCGGATACCCAGCCGCACGCGGCTCAGCGGACCAGGCCCCAGCGGAAGCCGAGGGCCACCGCGTGCGCCCGGTCCGAGGCGCCGAGCTTCTTGAACAGCCGCCGCGCGTGGGTCTTCACCGTGTCCTCGGAGAGGAACAGCTCCCGGCCGATCTCGGCGTTGCTCCGACCGTGGCTCATCCCCTCCAGCACCTGGATCTCACGGGCCGTCAGGGTCGGGGCCGCCCCCATGTCGGGGCTGCGCAGCCGCCTGGGGGCGAGCCGCCAGGTCGGGTCGGCGAGCGCCTGGGTGACGGTGGCCCGCAGCTCGGCGCGCGAGGCGTCCTTGTGCAGGTAGCCGCGGGCCCCGGCGGCCACCGCGAGCGCGACACCGTCCAGGTCCTCCGCGACGGTGAGCATGATGATGCGCGCGCCCGGGTCGGCGGACAGCAGCCGCCGGACCGTCTCCACCCCGCCGAGGCCGGGCATCCGGACGTCCATCAGGACGAGGTCGGAACGGTCGGCCACCCAGCGGCGGAGGACCTCCTCACCGTTCGTCGCAGTGGTCACCCGGTCGACACCGGGCACGGTCGCGACCGCCCGGCGAAGCGCCTCCCGGGCGAGCGGGGAATCGTCGCAGACGAGTACGGATGTCATGACCGTCCTCCGCAGCAGATCCGCGTCACGTTGAGCCTCCTGGCTGGTACGAACACTCTCCGACACGGCCGATTGGCGACGGACCTCGTACGGATCGCCGGGTGTCCCCGCGATCGTTCCCGACGTCCAGCGCCCGCTAACCGCCTCCGCACATCCAACGACCGTCACTCGAATGAGTTACGGCCTTCAGGGCCATCTCCACCACTGTACGTGGCCGGACCGTTACCGATCAGCCACCTCGCGGTGCACACGCCGCACTTTTGTGCTGATCACGCGCGGTGCACGCGCCACGCGCGCCACGGAGCGAAGGACGGCGCACCCGGGGCCACCCGGTTGTCAGATCGCGACCACTCAAACGTCCTGCCCCTTTTGCCCGTATTTATAGCTTATGGAGGGTCATTGACTGTTGTGCCGGACTGTGGATGACTTGTTCCAGTAGGTGCCGTAAGTCATATTTCCAGGTGTCCGTACCGGTCCATCGCCGCCTCGCCGAACCGACGGGTCCGAGTCCTTGAAGGGAATGAGCCATGGCAGATTTCTCCCGCCTCCCCGGCCCCAACGCAGACCTCTGGGACTGGCAGCTCTCCGCCGCCTGCCGCGGTGTCGACAGCTCGCTCTTCTTCCACCCCGAGGGCGAGCGCGGGGCGGCCCGCAGCTCGCGCGAGGCCAGCGCCAAGGAGGTCTGCATGCGCTGCCCGGTACGGGCGCAGTGCGCGGCGCACGCCCTGGCCGTCCGAGAGCCGTACGGGGTCTGGGGCGGGCTGACCGAGGACGAGCGCGAGGAGCTGCTCGGCCGGGCCCGCCACCGGCTGGCCGAGGTGCAGCTGACCAGACCGGCCGGCCTGCGGCACTGACCGCGCGTCCCGAGAATTGCAGAAACGTTTCTTCCGAACGGCTCGACAGCTCGGAGCCGTGAATCCGCTGGAGCCCTGACCGGGCCGCCGGTGCTCAGCGCACGGCGGCCGCGTCCGTGAGCCGGTCCAGCATCAGCGCGACCGCCGGCACCTCGGCCAGGTCCGGCAGGGTCAGCGCGACGACCTGCCGTACCGCGGGCCCGCCCGAGGCCGCCCGCACCGGGACGGCCGCCACGCCGGGGTGCCGCACCGAGTCCAGGGCGAGCCTGGGCAGCACCGCGACACCGAGACCCGCAGCGACCAGGCCCACCACCGCGGGGTAGTCGTCGGTGGCGAAGTCGATCCGCGGCGAGAAGCCCGCCGCCTCGCAGAGTTCCACCAGGTGGCCGCGGCACTGCGGGCAGCCCGCGATCCACTGCTCGTCCGAGAGCTCCACCAGGTCCACCGGGCGCCGGGCCCCCGCCAGCGGGTGGGCGATCGGCAGCAGCCCTACCAGCGGGTCGTCCAGCAGCGGGCGGACCACCAGGTCCGACCAGTCCGTCGCGGCCGCCGAGGCGGCGGCCTCCAGGGTCGCCTCGGCCCGGGCCTCGCGCGCGGTGGCGTGCGGGGACGCCTGCGGCACCCCGCCCTGCGAGTCCGGGTAGCGGAAGGCCAGCGCCACCTCGCACTCGCCGCCGCGCAGCATCGCCAGCGACTCCGGCGGCTCGGCCTCCACCAGCGACACCCGGACCCCCGGATGGGCGGCGCGCAACTGGGCGACCGAGGGCGGCACCAGGGTGGAACTCGCGGTCGGGAAGGACACCAACC
Organism: Kitasatospora sp. NPDC049258; assembly: GCF_040678895.1. Lineage (NCBI taxonomy): Bacteria > Bacillati > Actinomycetota > Actinomycetes > Kitasatosporales > Streptomycetaceae > Kitasatospora > Kitasatospora sp. NPDC049258. The sequence goes on along the minus strand of NZ_JBFAQT010000003.1, from coordinate 201,670 downwards.
GCACCCGTCCGGCCCGCAGGCCGGCGATCGCGGCCAGCTCCTCCTCGGCCGCGGACAGCCCGGCGAGGATCCCGGTGGCGTGCTTGACCAGCACCCGGCCGGCCTCGCTGAGCTGCATCCCCCGGCCCGAGCGGACCACCAGCGGGGTGGCCACCGCCTTCTCCAGCGCCTTCATCTGCTGGCTCACCGCGGGCTGGGTGCAGCCCAGCTCGCGCGCGGCGGCGGAGAAGGAGCCGGTCCGGGCGACGGCGCGCAGGACGCGGAGGTGGCGGGCTTCGATCATGCCTCAGTTATAAGGCAGGCTTTGCTTCAGGTAAAGCTGCACTGATGGCAGCCGTGCGGCGTGGTCCACCGTACCGGGCCGGGTGCCACGCCCCGGACGGCCCGGAACGCCGGAGGCCCGGCCGCGCCGAAGGGGCGCGACCGGGCCTCGGGGTCTGGCGACCGGGGTCAGTGCGAGTGGCCGTGACCGCCGTGCGAGTGGCCGTGGCCGTTGCCCTCGTCCTCTTCCTTCTTCTCCACCACGAGGGTCTCGGTGGTGAGCAGCAGGGAGGCGATCGAGGCGGCGTTCTCCAGCGCCGAGCGGGTGACCTTGACCGGGTCGATGACGCCGGCCTTCACCAGGTCGCCGTACTCGCCGGTGGCGGCGTTGTAGCCGAAGCCGGCCTCCAGGTCGGCGACCTTGGAGGTGATGACGTAGCCCTCGAGGCCCGCGTTCTGGGCGATCCAGCGCAGCGGCTCGGCGAGCGCCTTGCGGACGACCGCGACACCGGTGGCCTCGTCGCCGGTCAGGCCGAGGCCGTCCTCCAGCACCTTGGCGGCGTGCACCAGGGAGGCGCCGCCACCGGCGACGATGCCCTCCTCGACGGCCGCGCGGGTCGCCGAGATGGCGTCCTCCAGGCGGTGCTTGCGCTCCTTGAGCTCCACCTCGGTGGCGGCGCCGACCTTGATGACGCAGACGCCGCCGGCCAGCTTGGCCAGGCGCTCCTGCAGCTTCTCGCGGTCCCAGTCGGAGTCGCTGGCGGCGATCTCGGCCTTGATCTGGCCGACCCGGCCGGTCACCGCGTCGTGGTCGCCGGCGCCGTCCACCAGGATGGTCTCGTCCTTGGTGACGGTGACGCGGCGGGCGGTGCCGAGCACCTCCAGGCCGACCTGGTCGAGCTTGAGGCCGACCTCCTCGGAGATGACGGTGCCGCCGGTGAGCACGGCGAGGTCGCCGAGGATCGCCTTGCGGCGGTCACCGAAGCCGGGGGCCTTCACGGCGACGGCGTTGAAGGTGCCACGGATCTTGTTGACCACCAGGGTGGACAGCGCCTCGCCGTCGACGTCCTCGGCGATGATCAGCAGCGGCTTGGAGGTGCCGCCCTGCAGGATCTTCTCCAGCAGCGGGAGCAGCTCCTGGATGGAGGAGATCTTGCCCTGGTTGATCAGGATGTACGGGTCGTCGAGGATCGCCTCCTGGCGCTCGGCGTCCGTGACGAAGTACGGCGACAGGTAGCCCTTGTCGAACTGCATGCCCTCGGTGAACTCGAGCTCGACACCGAAGGTGTTGGACTCCTCGACGGTGATCACACCGTCCTTGCCGACCTTGTCGATCGCCTCGGCGATCAGCTCGCCGACCTGGGCGTCCTGGGCCGAGAGGCCGGCGACGGCGGCGACGTCGTCCTTGCCCTCGATCTCGCGGGCGATCGAGAGCAGGTGCTCGGAGACGGCGGCGACGGCCTTGTCGATGCCCTTCTTCAGGGCGGCCGGGCCGGCGCCCGCGGCGACGTTGCGCAGACCCTCGTTGACCAGGGCCTGGGCCAGCACGGTGGCGGTGGTGGTGCCGTCACCCGCGACGTCGTTGGTCTTGGTGGCGACCTCCTTGACCAGCTGCGCGCCGAGGTTCTCGTACGGGTCGTCGAGCTCGACCTCGCGGGCGATGGTCACACCGTCGTTGGTGATGGTGGGGGCGCCGAACTTCTTGTCGATGACGACGTTGCGGCCCTTGGGGCCGATCGTCACCTTGACCGTGTCGGCCAGCTTGTTCACGCCGCGCTCCAGCGAGCGGCGGGCGTCCTCGTCGAACTGCAGGGTCTTCGCCATGATCCCGATTCCTCAGAAAGTGCCGGTGTACGTGAGCCAACAACCACGCCCCGGGCCCCTGTCACTTGCTGACACGGATCCGGGGCGGGCTGGAACGTCTTACTTCTCGATGATGGCGAGAACGTCGCGAGCCGAGAGGACCAGGTACTCCTCGCCCTGGTACTTCACCTCGGTGCCGCCGTACTTCGAGTAGAGAACGATGTCGCCGACGGCAACGTCGAGCGGAAGGCGCTGGCCGTCCTCGAAGCGGCCCGGGCCGACGGCCAGGACGACGCCCTCCTGGGGCTTCTCCTTGGCGGTGTCCGGGATAACCAGGCCGGAGGCCGTGGTGGTCTCGGCGTCGAGCGGCTGGACCACGATGCGGTCCTCGAGCGGCTTGATGGCAACCTTGCTGCTGGTGGTCACGTCCGAGCTCCCCTTCGGAGATTACGGGGTTGTCTAACAGGTAGGTGGCGATGTCCGCAGGCCTGCCGTCGCGGGGGTCAGACATGGTCCATCGCGTTAGCACTCACCCTGGGGAGAGTGCCAGGAATGACCTTAGGCGCCGGTTAGCACTCAGTCAACCAGAGTGCCAATGGCGCGGCCTGGCGTTCGAATCCGACCGAGTACCGGTACTCATGTACGAGCGGCCCGCCGCCGGGCAGACTGCGGTGATGCCCGCCTCGCAGCCGATACCACCACACCCCGGTGCCAACGGACCTGACGCCGCGTCGGACAACACCGGCCGACCTGCGCCGCGGCGCGCGCGACCGCACCCGGGGCCGGACGACGGCGTCGGCGGCCGGCCGGCACTCGGTCTGCTGGTGCTCGCGCTGGACGTCTGGCTGGCCGGCCTGGCGGCGCTCTTCCTGCTGCTCTCCAGGGCCGGCCACCCGTTCCCCTGGGTGGCGTACCCGGCCTCCGGCGAGCCGGTCGTGCACCGCTCGCACTCCGGCCGCGCCCCGCTGCTGATCGCCGCGGCCACCGCCGCCGTGCTGGCGTCGAGCGCGCTGGTGCTCGCGCTGCACCGGCGCCGGGGCGCGGCCGCCGTCCAGGCCGTCCTGCTGGCCGGGGTGCTGGCGGCGACCCTGGCGCGCTGAGCCGCCCGGGCCCGCCGGGCCGGGGCCGGACGGAGCCGGACGGGCCCCGGGCCGGCTTGATCGCCGACAATGGGGCGGTGGAGATCGAATCGTTCCGGGCCCTGCTGACCGACCAGGGCCAGGCCCTGCTGACCGAACTGCGCGAGTTCACCCAGGCGGAGGAGCTCGCGCTGGCCACCCGGCTGCGCCGGGAGTACCCGGCCGAGCTGGTCCGGGCCGCCTTCGAGCAGGCCCGGCTGCGGCAGCGGGCCCGGGCGAAGTTCGGCCCGGACGCGGATCTCATGTACTTCACCCCGGACGGCGTGGAGCAGGCCACCCGGCGCAGCGTGGCCGAGTGGCGGGCCGGGCGGTTCGCCGCGCTCGGCGTGCGGCGGCTCGCGGACCTGTGCTGCGGGATCGGCGGGGACGCGATCGCGCTGGCCCGGGCCGGGGTCGCGGTGCTGGCGGTCGACCGCTCGCCGCTGACCTGTGCGGTGGCGGAGGCGAACGCGGCCGCGCTGGGCCTGGCCGAGCTGGTCGAGGTGCGCTGCGCCGACGTGGCCGAGGTCGACGTGACGGGCTTCGACGCGGTCTTCACCGACCCGGCCCGGCGCACCGAGCGCGGCCGGGTCTTCGACCCCCAGGCGTACTCGCCGCCGCTGTCCTGGGCGATCGAGGCCGCCCGCCGCACCCCGTTCGGAGCGCTCAAGGTGGCCCCGGGCATCCCGCACGAGCTGGTTCCCGAGGGCACCGAGGCGGAGTGGGTCTCGGACCACGGCGAGGTCAAGGAGGCGGTGCTGTGGTTCGGCACCGGGGCCGCCGAGCCGCACCGGGCCACCCTGCTGCCCGGTGACCACAGCCTGGCCGGCGGCCGGCTGGCGGACCCGGAGGCGGGCCCGGTCGGGCGCTACCTGTACGAGCCGGACGGCGCCGTGATCCGGGCCCACCTGGTGGCCGAGGTGGCCGGGCTGATCGGCGGCCGGCTGATCCACCCGATGATCGCCTACCTGACCGCCGACCGGCTGGTGGAGACCCCGTACGCGCACGCCTTCGAGCTGACCGACGTGCTGCCGTACAAGCCGAAGGCGCTGAAGGCACTGGTGCGCGAGCGCGCCGTCGGCACCGTGGTGATCAAGAAGCGCGGGGTGTCGGTGGTCCCGGACGAGCTGCGCCGGCAGTTGCGGCCGGCCGGACCGAACTCGCTGACGGTGATCCTGTGCCGGACCGACGACGGCCCGCTGATGATGCTGGGTCAGCCGGTCGGCGGCTGAACGTAGTCCTCCAGCCGGGCCACCGCGAAGCCCTGCTCCTGGATCCGGGCCAGCAGCTCGCCGAACATCGCGGTCATGGTCTCGCCCTTGAGGTCCTTGGGGCCGCGGAAGTGCGCCAGGATGATGTCGCCGGGCCGGAGCTTCTTGTCGGTGGCCTGGTACTGCATGTCGTGGATCTGCATCGACTCCCGCCAGAGCACGATCCCGCGCGGCCCGCACTGCTGGACGGCGGTGTTGAGCGCGGCGGAGTTGGCGCCGTCGCCGTACGGCGGGCGGAACAACAGCGGGGCGGTGCCGTACTGCTGGGTGAGCGCGGACTGCGCGTCGCAGACCTCGCTGTGCAGCTTGTCGGGGGCCAGCTTGCTCATCACCGGGTGGTCCACGGTGTGGTTGTGGATGTGGTTGCCCAGCGCCTGCAGCGGCTTGAAGTAGCCGTAGTCGTCCTTGACGATGTCGCGGGTCAGGAACATCGAGACCGGGACCTTCAGGTCGGTCAGCATCTCGACGAACTTCGGGTCCTTCTCGGCCCCGTCGTCGAGGGTGACGAAGACGACCTTGTCGTGCGTCGGCACCTCGCTGAAGACCGGCACCGGGCCGGTCCTGGTCAGCTTGATCGGCTTGTCGGCGGGCGCGGCCGGGGCCTGCGGCAGGGCGGTCAGCCCCCACTTGGCCCAGCCGGCACCGCCCGGTGCGGCGCCCTGGCCGGTCGGGGCGGCGGTGGACGGCGCCGGAGCCTTGGCCGGGGAGCCGGCGGTGCCGGGTGTCGACAGGCTCGCCGCCCCCTGGCCCGCCCCTGAGCTGCACCCGCTCACGGCCGCCAACAGCGCCAGCACCGCCAGGCCGTACGTCCTCTTCACCGCGCTCCCCCGTCGTCCAGCGAACTCTCAGGAATGAACGCTACTCGACGTGTTGACGGGTGAAGGACCATCGGTGCACCGGCCTGGCGAGCAGTTCGGCCGGCGGCTCGGGCACCGGTCGCGGCTCGCCCGACCACCAGGTGATCAGCAGCACCCGGTCGCCCGGCGCGGTCAGCAGCTCGGCCCGCTCCACCCCGGCCGCGCAGCGCACCGCGGGCAGCGCCTCGGCCAGCACCCAGGCCGCCAGCTCGGCGGCCCGGCCGTCGGCCGCCCGGGCCTCCCACATCTGAGCGAGGGTCACCTGGTCAGGGCCTGGTGGGCGTGCGCGTGGACGTCGCCGTGCCCGGCGCCGGGCACCGAGACCTCGGTGACCGGCAGCGAGGAGTCCGCCGACAGGTCGAAGGCGGAGGGCGCCCGGTTGCGCCAGACCATCTCGGAGCCGAGCGCGGCCACCATCGCGCCGTTGTCGGTGCACAGGCCCGGGCGGGGCACCCGGAGCACGATGCCGGCCTTGTCGCAGCGCTGCTGGGCCATCTCGCGCAGCCGGGAGTTGGCGGCCACGCCGCCGCCGATCATCAGGTGGTCGACGCCGCTGTCCTTGCAGGCCCGTACGGCCTTCCGGGTGAGCACGTCGGTGACGGCCTCCTGGAAGGAGGCGCTGACATCGGCGATCGGCACCTCCTCGCCGGCCCGGCGGCGGGCCTCGACCCAGCGGGCGACGGCGGTCTTCAGACCGGAGAAGGAGAAGTCGTAGGCCGGGTCGTTGGCGTTGCTCAGGCCCCGCGGGAAGGCGATCGCCTTCGGGTCGCCCTCGCGGGCGGCGCGGTCGACCACCGGGCCGCCCGGGAAGCCGAGGCCGAGCACCCGGGCCACCTTGTCGAAGGCCTCGCCGGCCGCGTCGTCGATGGTGGCGCCGAGCGGGCGGACGTCGGTGGTGATGTCCGAGCTGAGCAGCAGCGAGGAGTGGCCGCCGGAGACCAGCAGCGCCATCGTCGGCTCGGGCAGCCTGCCGTGCTCCAGCTGGTCCACGCAGATGTGCGAGGCCAGGTGGTTGACCCCGTACAGCGGCTTGTCCAGCGCCCACGCGTACGCCTTGGCGGCGCTGACGCCGACCAGCAGGGCGCCGGCCAGGCCCGGGCCGGCGGTGACGGCGATGCCGTCCAGGTCGGTGGCCTTCACCCCGGCGGTGTCCAGCGCGCGCTGGATGGTCGGGACCATCGCCTCCAGGTGCGCGCGGCTGGCGATCTCCGGGACGACGCCGCCGAAGCGGGCGTGGTCGTTGACGCTGGAGGCCACCGCGTCGGCGAGCAGGGTGGTGCCCCGGACGATGCCGACACCGGTCTCGTCGCAGGAGGTCTCGATGCCGAGGACGAGCGGTTCGTCAGCCATGGTCGGGGTCCTTCGGATCGTGCTTCGGTTCGTGATTCGGATCGTTGTTCGGTTCGTGCTTCGGTTCGTGCGCGGGGTGGTCGAGGCGCATCACCAGCGCGTCGACGTCGGCGGGCTGGTAGTAGCCGCGGCGAACGCCGACCGGCTGGAAGCCGAAGCGCTCGTACAGCTGCTGCGCGCGCAGGTTGTCCACCCGGACCTCCAGCAGCAGCTCGGTGCAGCCGCGCCGGGCGGACTCCTCCACCAGATCGGTGAGCAGCGCGGCCCCGAGGCCGGCGCCCTGGTGGCCGGGCGCCACCGCGATGGTCTGGACGTCGCCCTCGACGCCGACCGCCATCAGGCCCGCGTAGCCGACGATGCCGCCGTCTGCGGCGGTGGCGACGGTGTAGTGCCTGGTCCCGCCGGGGTGCGCCTCGGCCAGCTCGGACCAGTACATGGCGGGCGACCAGGCGTCCTCGGGGAACAGTCGCAGCTCCAGCGCCATCACCGGTTCGATGTCCCACCAGCGCATCGGCCGCAGGCTGACGGCGGTGCTCACGCCGGGAGCACCGCCTTGTACCCGGCCGGCACCTGGGCGTCCGGGCGGCGCAGGTAGAGCGGCACGTTGGGCAGCAGCTCGCGGCCGGCCGCGAGCTCGGTGACGGCGAAGTCGGCCAGCGCGCCGGCCGAGACGTGCTCGGGGCCGCGGGCGCCGGGGAAGGCGTCCGGGTAGAGCAGCGCGCCGGCTCCGACGGCCTGCGCCGGTGCGGTGAGCTCGGCCGGGCGGTCCACCGACGGGCCGGCCAGGCGGGCGCCGTCCGCGTCGTAGGAGGCCCAGTAGACCTCCTTGCGCCGGGCGTCGGTGGCCACCGTGAACGGGCCGGTCAGCCCCTCGGCGCGGGCCTGGTGGGCGATCGCGTCCAGGGTGCAGACCCCGTGCACCGGCAGGCCGAGCGCGTGGCCGAGCGCGGCGGCGGTGACCAGGCCGACCCGCAGGCCGGTGTACGGGCCGGGGCCGACGCCGACCGCGAGGTGGGTCAGCCGGTGCTTGTCCACGCCCGCCGCGCGCAGCACCTGCTCGATGGTCGGGAGGAGCAGCTCGCCGTGGCGCCGGGCGTCCACCTGGTACGACTCGGCGAGGACGGTCCCGCCGTCGTGGACGGCGGCCGTGACGGCGGGGGTGGCGGTGTCGAACGCAAGCAGCAGCACGGGTCCAAGGTTAGAGGGTCGACCGGGTGGCCCGTCCGTTCGAGGTCCGCCGCGGCGGGGAACACGCGATCGGATCGATCCGAAAAGCCCGGGCGGACCTGGCACGATGGGCCCTGTACCGGTCCCGGGCGAGCAGTGGGAGCAGATGTGGCGAAGCTGGGTGCTGGATTGGTGGTCACCGGCCTCACCCTGGGGGCGATGGCTGCGGTCGGCCTGCTCGCCTTCCAGGCGAGCGGCGCCCAGGACCGCGCGCTCGCCGCCGGTTTCGTGCCGCCGGTCGCGCCGCTGACCTCGCCCCAGCCGACCGCGCCCCCGGCGCCCCCGCTGCCCGCCAACTCCGGCACCGGGCTGCGGGTGGTCTACTCGCTCGGCGCCCGGCAGGTCTGGCTGGTCGACCCGCGGAAGAACCCGCAGGTGACGGCCTCGTTCGCGGTGGTACCCGGCGCGGTCTCGCCGCCGGTGGGCAGCTATCCGGTGTACAGCCGCACCGCGGCCGGCACCGGCACCGACGGCCGGAAGATCGAGCACGTGGTGCGCTTCTCGCAGCAGGGCGCGGTCTTCGGCTTCAGTGCGGCGATCGACCCGGCCCCGGCCCCGAGCGGCGCCGCCGGTGCGTCGCCCTCGGCCCATGCCTCGGCCGCCGCGTCGGCGTCCGCCGACCCGAACGCCAAGACCGGCGGCATCCGCTCCAGCCGGGCCGACGGCCAGTTGCTGTGGGACTTCGCGCCGACCGGCACCACCGTGGTCGTCGTCCCCTGAGCGGCTGACCGGGTCAGCGGCCCGGGTCAGCGGCCCGGGTCGGCCGGTGCCCCGCGCCGGCCGTGGCTCAGGCGGCCCGCGGCCGCTCCAGCTCCGGTGCCTCGGGGCGGCGGAGCTCCTCCTCGGCGGGCTGCCGCTCGGGCGGCGTGGAGACCGCGGCGGCGGCCGCGCAGGCTGCCAGCAGGGTGCTCATGGACACGGCCGTGGGCACGGGCTCCGCGGCGGCGGGGGTGGTGCTCGTCATGGCGGGAGGCTCCCTAGTTAGGCATACCTAACCACAGCGCATCCATCCCATCACGCCCGGCGGCCCGGCCGCAACACCTTGCCGACAGCCTGTCGGGAAACTCCGCTACTCCTCACCCAGCCGGGCGAGGTCGACCCCGTCCCAGCGGGTGCCGAGCCCCGTGAGGGTGACCAGGCGCGGATCGCTGTCCTCGGTGGCGCTCGCGCCCAGGGCGCGATCGATCCGCAGCTCCAGCCGGTTCTCCGAGAGGTCCTCGACCTTGCCCTCGCCCCACTCGACCACCACCACCGACTCCGGCAGCGAGACGTCCAGGTCGAGGTCCTCCATCTCGTCCAGCCCGCCGCCCAGCCGGTAGGCGTCCACGTGCACCAGCGCCGGGCCGCCGACCAGCGAGGGGTGCACCCGCGCGATCACGAAGGTCGGCGAGGTGACCGCCCCGCGCACCCCCAGGCCGGCGCCCAGCCCGCGAGTCAGGGTGGTCTTGCCGGCGCCCAGCTCGCCCGACAGCAGGACCAGGTCGCCGGGCCTCAGCAGGCCGGCCAGCTCCCGCCCGAGCCGGTTCATCCGCTCGGGGGTGGCGACGGTGACGGTGGTCTGGGTGCCCATGGCGCGTGCGATGCCTCTCGTCCGGGTGCGCCGCCCTTCGACGGCGGCTCCCGCTACGGTGCCACACCGCGCGGCGGTGCCACGCACCGCTCAGTCCAGCAGGCTCCGGACGCCCTCCGGCAGCGGCGCCGCGTGCGCGAAGTCCGTGGCCCGGCCCAGCAGCGCGGCGAGCTCCCGGTCGACCACCTCGGGGCGCTCCAGCATCACCAGGTGGCCGGCGTCCGGGACGAGCACCAGCTCCGCGCCGGGCAGCGCCGCGGCGATCGCCTCGCTGTGCTCGGGCGGGGTGAGCAGGTCCTTGGTGCCGGCCAGCACCAGGGTGGGGATGCCGTCGAGGGCGGCCAGGGCGGCCGTCTTCTCGTGCGCCGAGAAGGCCGGGTAGAACTCGGCGACCACGTCGATCGGGGTCGCGTCCAGCAACTGCTCGGCGAACCGGGCCACCGACGGGTCCACGTCCTTGGTGCCGAAGGAGAACCGGCGGTAGAACACGCCGGCCACGTCCGCGCCGAAGCGCCGGGTGGCCTCCACCAGCTCGACCTGGCGGCCCAGCAGCCGCACCACCCCGGGCGCGACCCGGCGCATCAGCCGGGCCCCGACCAGCGGCAGCCCGAAGGTCACCGAGTCCCAGTCGCCCGCCAGGGTGCCGACCAGAGCGACCCCGGCCACCCGCTCCCGGAACAGCTCGGGGTGCTGCTCGGCGAGGGCCATCACGGTCATTCCGCCCATCGAGTGACCGACCAGCACGATGGGGCCCTGCGGCACCACCGCGTCCAGCACCGCCTTGAGGTCGGCGCCGAGCTGGTCGATCGAGGCGCTCTCGCCGGCCAGGTACGAGCGGGAGCGCTCGGAGCGGCCGTGGCTGCGCTGGTCCCAGAAGACCAGCCGGAGGTCCTCGCGGAGCACCGACCGCTGGAAGTGCCAGCTGTCCTGGCTGAGGCAGTAGCCGTGGCAGAAGACCACGGTGAGCGGCGGGGCGGCCGGGCCGGGCGGCAGGCCGAAGCTCTTGCGGCTGCCCGCCCGCACCAGCGCGCCGGAGCCGGCCAGCAGGCCCGGCAGGCCCGTGCGGTCCACCGGCCCCTCGCCGCGCCGCCGGGCGAACCAGCCGCGCCGCGCCGTCGGGCTCTCCTCGGGGAGCACCTGGACCGGCTCCGGCCAGCCGGCGCCGTCCAGCTCCACGTACAGCTCGGTGCCGTCCGGTGCGGGGACGGTGCGGGGCCGGCCGCGCAGCGAGCCGAACGGCGCGGCCGCGTCCAGCTCCTCGCGGGCCCGGCGGCGCATCGAGCGGCCGACCGTCAGGCGCTCCACCGCCACGCCGGCGGCCGCCCCGGCCGCCACCACGCCCAGCGAGATGCCGATCAGTCCGGCCCGGCTCACCCCGGCCGAGGCCGATCCGGCGGCCTTGGCCACCGCGGCCACCGGGTTGCTGCTCGCGCCGGGCTCGGTCATGAAGTGGTGCTACCCACGTAGCGGCGCGGTACCCGGGCGCCGATCCGGGTGATGATCTCGTACGAGAGGGTGCCGCAGGCCCGGCCCCAGTCCTCGGCGGTCGGCTCGCCGTGCTCGCCGGTGCCGAACAGCACTACTTCCTCGCCGACCGCGGGGGTGTCCCCGCCGAGGTCGACCACGAACTGGTCCATCGCCACCCGGCCGGCGACCGTCCGCCACTTGCCGCCGATCAGCACCGGCCCGGTGCCGCTGGCGTGCCGCGGGATGCCGTCCGCGTACCCGACCGGCACCAGGCCCAGGGTGGTCGGGCCGGAGGTCGTGTAGTGGTGGCCGTAACTGACGCCGTGCCCGCCGGGGACGGTCTTCACCAGCGCCAGCCGGGCGGTCAGCGACATCACCGGGCGCAGCCCGAAGTCGGCCGGGGTGCCCACCTCGGGCACCGGCGACAGCCCGTACATCGCCAGGCCGGTGCGGACCAGGTCGTAGTACGAGTCCGGCAGCAGCAGGGTGGCCGGCGAGTTGGCCAGGTGCCGCACCTCGGGGCGCACCCCCGCCCGCTCGGCGTACGCCAGGGCGGCCTCGAAGGAGTCCAGCTGGGCCTGGACGGAGGGGTGGCCGGGCTCGTCGGCGGCCGCGAGGTGCGACCACAGGCCGACCACCTCGATCAGACCCCCGGCCTGCGCCCGCAGCGCGGCGGCCACCAGGTCCGGCCAGTCGTGCGGCTGGCAGCCGTTGCGGCCCAGACCCGTGTCGGCCTTCAGGTGCACCCGGCCCGGCACCCCGGTCTCCCGGACGGCCGCCAGCAGCTCCTCCAGGGCCCACTGCGCGCTGACCGAGATGTCGACCTGGGCGCGCAGCGCCTGCTGCCAGGGGCCGCCGGGCGTCCACAGCCAGCACAGGATCCGGGCCTGCTCCGGCCCGATCCCGGCGGCGCGCAGCGCCAGCGCCTCCTCGGGCATCGCCGTACCGAGCCAGCCGACACCGGCCGCGACGGCCTCCCGGGCACAGCGCACCGCGCCGTGGCCGTAGGCGTCCGCCTTGACCACGGCCATCAGCGCGGGGCCGGCGGTCCGGGCGCGCAGCGCGTCCAGGTTGCCCCGCAGGGCACCCAGATCGATGGTCGCCTCGGCCCGCGCGCCCTGCGCGAGGACGGCCGTACCGGTGGTGTTCGCAGTTGTCATCGCGTATCAGTCTCCCAGACCGCCGCCGGTGCCCCGTGAACGGCCCGCGGGGACATGGCGCCAGACCTGCGAGGACGCGGCCGGGGCCGGTGCGGGTTCCCGTCAGCCGGCGTCCCGGCGGACCGCCCGCCAGGCGCCCCGCAGCGCCCCCGCCACCTCCATCGCGGTGACCGGTGCGCCGTCCCGGGCCGCCCGCCGCCCGGCCAGGCCGTGCAGGTACGCCGCGCCGGACGCCGCGTCGAGCGGGGAGAGCCCGCTCGCCAGCAGCGACCCGGCCAGCCCCGAAAGCACGTCCCCGCTGCCGGCCGTGGCCAGCCAGGGCGTGCCGGTCGGATTGACCCGGACCGCGGCCGAGCCGTCGGCGACCACCGTGGTCGAGCCCTTCAGCAGCACGGTCGCGCCGTACCCGGCCGCCAGCCGCCGGGCGGTCGCCAGCCGGGCCGCCCCGAGGCTCTCCGCCGAGGGCGGCGCCCCGCCGTCCAGCCCGGCGAGCAGCCGCGCCGCCTCGCCGGTGTGCGGGGTCAGCAGCACCGGCGCCGTCCGCCCGGCCAGCGCGGCCGGCCCCAGCCCGGCGAGCTCGGTCAGCGCGTCGGCGTCCACCAGCACGGGGACGCCGGTGGCCAGCGCCTGGGCCAACGCCTCCCCCGCGCCGTGCCCGCCGCCCGGTCCCACCACCCAGGCCTGCACCCGCCCGGCGCCGGCCGGTCCGCCGCCGGTGACCAGCGCCTCGGGGAACCGCCGCACCACCTCCTCGGCCGCCGTCCCGGCGTAGCGCACCGCGCCCGCGCCGCCGCGCAGCGCGCCGGCCACCGCCAGCAGCGCCGCCCCGGGGTAGCGGGCCGAGCCGGCCGCGATGCCGACCACCCCGCGCCGGTACTTGTCGCTCTCGGCGCCGGGGTGCGGGAGCAGCGCCGCCAGGTCGGCGTGCTGAAGCGCCGTCACCGGCGCCCGGGGCAGGGTCAGCCCGATCTCCACCAGCCGCACCACGCCCGCGTAGGAGGCCCCCGGATCGACCAGCAGCCCGGGCTTGTGGGTGCCGAAGCAGACCGTGACGTCGGCCCGCAGCGCGACGCCGGCGACCTCGCCGGTGTCCGCGTCCACCCCGCTCGGCACGTCCACCGCGACCACCGGCCCGCGCCGGGCCATCCCCGCGTACGGCTGCGCCTCGGGCCGCAGCCCGCCGCGGCCGCCGATCCCGACGATGCCGTCCAGCACCAGGTCGGCCCGCTCGAACTCGGTCCGGTCCTGCGTCACCCCTCCCCCGGCGGCCCGCAGTGCGGCCAGCGCGTGCGCGTGCACCCGCTGCGGCGACAGCAGGACGGCGCGCACCCGCGCCCCGCGCCGGGCCAGCCGGGCGCCCGCGTACAGCGCGTCGCCGCCGTTGTCCCCGCTGCCGGCCAGGACCAGCACCCGGCTGCCGTAGACCCGGGGCAGCAGGCCCGCGCAGGTCACCGCGAGGCCGGTGGCGGCCCGCTGCATCAGGGTGCCCGCCGGCAGCCGGGCCATCAGTTCGGCCTCGGCCGCTCGGACCTGCTCGACGGTGTGTGCGTGGCGCATCTCGCTGCCTCCCGGGGCTCAGCCTTCGGCGATCACCACCGCCGACGCTACGCCCGCGTCATGACTGAGCGACACGTGCCACGACCGGACGCCCAGCGCGGCCGCCCGCGCCGCGACCGTCCCGGTGACCCGCAGCACCGGCCGCCCGGACGGCTCGGTGTGCACCTCGGCGTCGGTCCAGCGCAGGCCCGCCGGCGCACCGAGCGCCTTGGCCAGCGCCTCCTTGGCCGCGAACCGGGCCGCCAGCGAGGCGCCGCCGCGCCGCTGCCCCGAGGGGAGCAGCAGTTCGGCCTCGGTGAACAGCCGCTCCGCCAGCTGGGGCGTGCGCTCCAGGGAGGCCTCGAACCGGTCGATGGCCGCCACGTCGATCCCGACGCCGATGATCACGCTGAACTCCTCCGTCGCAACCGCCCGTGGCCCGGACCTTACGGCACACTTTCGGGTGAGAACCCCTCCGATCCCCCGCCTGCCCCGGTCCGTGCACCTACCGTGTTGCGCGGCAACCCCCGGCAGGAGGGATAAGGGCCATGGTCGCCATGCCAGCCGTCGAGCACCCGCTGTCCGGGGACGACCTCCTCCGGACGTTCCTGGAGCTGGACACCCCGGCCGGCTTCAAGGCCGAGCTGATCGAAGGGGAGATCGTCGTGACCCCACCGCCGGACGGATCTCACGAGACCGCGTTCGCCCTGCTCAACCGGCAGTTCATGCGCCAGGCCGGGATCGACCTGGATCTCGCGGGCACCAAGGGCCTGGTCACACCCAAGGGGCGGTTCATCCCGGGCGGCACCATCAGTCCGGTGGGGCACTTCGAGTCCACGGATTCCTGGGCCGATCCCTCCGGGGTGCTGCTGGTCTTCGAGATCACCTCGACCAACCCCGGCAAGGACCGCGAGGCCAAGCGCCTCGGGTACGCCTGTGCCGACATCCCCTGCTACCTGCTGATCGACCGCGACGAGGGGCACGCCACGCTCTTCACGGACCCGGCTGACGGGGACTACACCGCCCACATCCAGGTCCCGTACGGCAAGCCGCTCGACCTGCCGGCGCCGTTCTCGTTCGCGCTGGACACGGCGCCCCTGCGGTGACCGCAGGGGCGCCGCCGCCCGCTACTCGACCGTGACGGACTTCGCCAGGTTGCGCGGCTGGTCCACCTCGTGGCCCTTGGCGGTGGCCAGCTCGCAGGCGAAGACCTGCAGCGGCACCGTCGAGACCAGCGGCTGGAGCAGCACCGGGGTGACCGGGATGCGGATCAGGTGGTCGGCGTACGGGACGACCGCCTCGTCGCCCTCCTCCGCGATCACGATGGTGCGCGCACCGCGGGCCCGGATCTCCTGGATGTTGGAGACGATCTTGTCGTGCAGGATCGACCGCCCGCGCGGCGAGGGCACGACCACCACGACCGGCAGCCCCTCCTCGATCAGCGCGATCGGCCCGTGCTTGAGCTCGCCGGCCGCGAAGCCCTCGGCGTGCATGTACGCCAGCTCCTTGAGCTTGAGCGCGCCCTCCAGGGCGACCGGGAAGCCGACGTGGCGGCCGAGGAAGAGCACCGACTTGGCGTCGGCCAGCGACCGGGCCAGCGCGCGCACCGGCTCCATGGTCTCCAGGACCTGCTCGACCTGCTTCGGCGCGTCCGAGAGCTCCTGGATGACCGCGGAGATCTCGTCGCCCCACTTGGTGCCGCGCACCTGGCCCAGGTACAGCGCGACCAGGTAGCAGGCCACCAGCTGGGTCAGGAACGCCTTGGTGGAGGCGACCGCGACCTCGGGGCCGGCGTGGGTGTAGAGCACCGCGTCGGACTCGCGCGGGATGGTCGAGCCGTTGGTGTTGCAGATCGCCAGCACCTTGGCGCCCTGCTCGCGGGCGTGCCGCAGCGCCATCAGGGTGTCCATGGTCTCGCCGGACTGCGAGATGGCGATCACCAGGGTCCGGTCGTCCAGGATCGGGTCCCGGTAGCGGAACTCGGAGGCGACCTCGACCTCGCAGGGGATGCGGGTCCAGTGCTCGATCGCGTACTTGGCGATCATGCCGGCGTGGAAGGCGGTGCCGCAGGCCACGATGACGACCTTGTCGACCTCGCGCAGCACCTGGTCGGGGATCCGCAGCTCGTCCAGGTGGAGCCGGCCGTCGGTGCCGATCCGGCCGAGCAGGGTGTCGGCGACGGCCTTCGGCTGCTCGGCGATCTCCTTGAGCATGAAGTAGTCGTAGCCGCCCTTCTCGGCGGCCGAGGCGTCCCAGTCCACGTGGTACTCGCGGACCTCGGCCGGGGTGCCGTCGAAGTTGGTGACGGTCACCGCCCCGTGCCGCAGCTCGACCACCTGGTCCTGGCCCAGCTCGATCGCCTCACGGGTGTGCGCGATGAACGCCGCGACGTCCGAGGCGAGGAAGTTCTCGCCCTCGCCGCGCCCGACCACCAGCGGCGAGTTGCGCCGGGCGCCGACCACCACGTCGGGGGCGTCCGCGTGCACCGCGACCAGGGTGAAGGCACCGTCGAGCTGGCGGCAGACCGCCCGCATGGCCTCGGCCAGGTCGCCGTCGTAGGCCTCCGCGAGCAGGTGGGCGACCACCTCGGTGTCGGTCTCCGAGCGCAGCGTGTGGCCGCGCTCGGCGATCGCCGCGCGCAGCTGCGCGAAGTTCTCGATGATCCCGTTGTGGACCACCGCGACCCGCTCGGCGTCGTCCAGGTGGGGGTGGGCATTGGCGTCCGTCGGGCCGCCGTGGGTGGCCCAGCGGGTGTGGCCGATGCCCGTGGTGCCGGCCGCGAGAGGGGTCTCGGCCAGCGACTTCTGGAGATTGACGAGCTTGCCCGCCCGCTTGTCCGTGACAAGGCTCCACTGCCCGTCGGAGCCCTGCGTCTGCACCGCCACACCGGCCGAGTCGTACCCGCGGTACTCCAGCCGCTGCAGACCTGCGATCACTACGTCCAGGGCCTGCTGGGGGCCCACATATCCAACAATTCCGCACATGTGCGCCAGCATATGCGGGCATCCGTTCCCATCGGTTCACGGTGGCCGTCCCGACGGGTGACCGACACCACAGCACCCGCCCGGCCCGGCACGGCCCACAATGGAGCACGTGCTGACCGAACTCTGTACCCGGGGCGCTCCCGCCACGCCCACGCCGTCGCCGTACGTCGACCTGGACCGGGCGGAGTGGAGCGCCCTGCGCGAGCGGACGCCGCTGCCGCTGACCGCCGAGGAGGTCGAGCGGCTCCGCGGTCTGGGCACCGCGCTCGACCTGGACGAGGTCAGGGACGTCTACCTGCCGCTGTCCCGGCTGCTCAACCTCTACATCCACGCCACCCACGAACTGCGCGGCGCGGTCGGCACCTTCCTGGACGTCGCCGACACCGAGCGGGTCAGGACCCCGTTCGTGATCGGCGTGGCCGGCTCGGTGGCGGTCGGCAAGTCCACCACCGCCCGACTGCTGAAGGCCCTGCTGGCCCGCTGGCCCGAGCACCCGCGGGTCGAACTGGTCACCACCGACGGCTTCCTGCTGCCCAACGCGGAGCTGCGCCGGCGCGGCCTGATGGCCCGTAAGGGCTTCCCCGAGTCGTACGACCGGCGCGCGCTGATGCGCTTCGTGGCGGACGTGAAGGCCGGCAAGGAGCGCGTCTCCGCACCGGTCTACTCGCACCTGGTCTACGACATCGTGCCCGACGAGCGCCTCACCGTGGAGCGCCCGGACATCCTGATCGTCGAGGGCCTGAACGTCCTCCAGCCGGCACTGCCCGGCACCGACGGCCGCACCCGCCTGGCGGTCGCCGACTACTTCGACTTCTCGATCTACGTCGACGCCCGCACCGACGACATCGAGAGCTGGTACCTGTCGCGCTTCAAGAAGCTGCGCGACACCGCCTTCCAGGACCCCAACTCCTACTTCCGCCGGTTCACCGAGGTGCCGGAGGAGGAGGCGATGGACTACGGCCGCCAGGTCTGGCGCACCATCAACCGGCCCAACCTGGTGGAGAACGTGCTGCCCACCCGCGGCCGGGCCACCCTGGTGCTCCAGAAGGGCGCCGACCACAAGGTCCGCCGCGCCCTGCTGCGCAAGCTCTGACGACTTCCGGAAACCCGACTTTCGTCCAAGGGGGGGTAAAGGAATGAAAAAGGGGAGTGATTGCCGGATCGGCATCACGACTCGGTTCCGATAGTCGGCGGGGACGGTCGGCATATCCGCTATGCCGGAAATGCCGGACTCGCCACCATCTCAGCAGGCCATATCATCGTCGGGCTTGCGCGCCGCACGCCAGAGATGAAACGGACTACGGACTACCCCAGATGCTCGCCTTCTTGCTGGAAATCAGGCAATGGTGGACGGTCGGTGCCATCTACCCCTTCGCCGCGTTCATGGCCGCCATCTGGGCGCTCTGGTTCGTCCGGCTGGCGCTCGCCCGGCGTTACAAGCCGTGGGTACGCCCGCACGCCGCCACGACCTCCGTCATCATTCCGGTCGTGGACGAGCCGGTCGACCTCTTCCACACCGTGCTTGACCGGATCATCGACCAACAGCCCACCGAAATGGTGGTGGTGATCAACGGCAAGCGCAACGAGGTGCTGGAGTCGGTCTGCGACCAACTCGGCGTCTTCTGGGTGTGGACCGAGACCCCGGGCAAGCGCAACGCCCTGCGGGTCGGCCTCGAGGTCTGCACCGGCGACATCGCCGTGCTGGTCGACTCGGACACCATGTGGACCCCGACCACGCTGTCGGAACTGGTCAAGCCCTTCCGTGACGCCGAGGTCGGCGGGGTGACCACCCGTCAGCGCATCCTCGACCCGGGGCGGTCGATCCTCACCCGGTGGGCCGACTGGCTGGAGAGTGTCCGCTGCCAGTACTCACTGCCCGCGATGAGCGTGCTCGGTACGGTCGGCTGCCTGCCGGGCCGCACCATCGCCTTCCGCCGGCAGATCCTGCTGGACTGCATGGAGGACTTCCTCGGCGAGAAGTTCCTCGGTGTCTTCCTGGAGGTGAGCGACGACCGGACGCTCACCAACTACACCCTCAAGCAGGGCTACAAGACCGTCTACCAGGCCACCTCGCTGGTCTACACCGACGCCCCGCTGGAGCTGCGCAAGCTCGCCAAGCAGCAGTACCGCTGGGCCCGCGGCTCGCAGTACAACACCCTGCGGATGCTCCCCTGGATGCTGCGCCGGGCCAAGATGCTGGCGCTCTTCTACAGCGTCGACATAGCCGTCCCGTTCGTGCTGCTGGGCAGCTTCGCCTCCTGGGGCGTGGCGCTCTGGCACCGCACCGGGCCGAGCCTGTACTCCGACCTGCCGCTGCCGGTCACGCAGTGGAAGGCGGTCGCCCTGGTGCTGGTCCTGGCAGCGGTGATGTCACTGCTGTCGGTCGCGGTCCGGTTCGGGCGTCACTTCGCCTACCGGGCACAGGACTTGATCTATCTGCCGGTCTTCATGGTGATCAACACCTGCATCCTCCTGCCGGTGCGCCTGCTCGGCTTCTTCCGGATGGGCCACAACGCCTCCTGGGGCACCCGTAAGGACAGCTTCGCGGGCGAGCGAGCACGCAGCCCGAAGGTTGTCATCCCCTATCTACTGGGCAGCGCGATGCTGATCGGCGCGGTGATGATGAGTGTCTGACACGATCCAGAAGCAACTGAACGAGGAACGGGCGCAGGACCAGCAGACGGTCGCCCGCCGGCACCGCAAGAAGCTGCACTGGTGGTCGCGCGGCAGCGGCATCCGGCTGCGGATCTGGATGGCGGTCAACATCCTGCTGCTGGGCGCGCTGTCCTACGGGGTGCTCGCCGCGCTCGGCACCGAGGCCCGCGGCCCGCGGTACCTGGGCCTCGGCCGCCCGGCCGGCGTGCCCGGCATCCGTGAACTGCTGGCACCGGCGCCCCCGCAGGTGCCGGACAAGTCGGTCTTCAGTGCTCCCGACGGCAAGTACTTCGGGGTCAGCACGGTGGAGGCGCCCTGGTCCGCCTCGGAGCTGGGCGCGGTCGCCGACCACGCCGGTGTCCGGCCGACCATGGCGGAGTACTTCGTCCGCTGGAACGCCGACTTCGACCCCAAGGCCGTCAGCAAGGCCTACGACCACGGCACGCTGCCGGTGCTCGCCTGGGAGCCCTGGGAGGGCGAGGAGGCCGGTCACACCGACCAGCCCGGGTACAGCCTGGCGAGCATCATCAACGGTTCGCACGACGAGTACCTGGAGCGCTTCGCCAAGGCGGTGGCCGACCAGAAGTGGCCGGTCGCGATCCGGTTCGCGCACGAGATGAACGGCACCTGGTACCCCTGGTCGGAGCAGGAGAACGGCAACAAGAAGGGCGAGTACGTCCAGGCCTGGCGCCACGTGCACGACCTCTTCAGTCAGGCCGGCGCCGACAACGTGATCTGGGTGTGGAGCCCGAACATCCTCCGCCCGGTGCCCAACGTCGACATCGCCCAGCTCTACCCGGGCGACGACTACGTCGACTGGATCGGGATGGTCGGCTACGGCACCAAGACCGAGAGCAAGGCGGAGCAGACCTTCGGGCCGACCATCGCCGTGCTGCGCGGGATCACCAAGAAGCCGATGCTGATCACGGAGACCGGGCGCGAGCCGAGCCCCTCGCTGAAGGCCGACTGGACCACGGACTTCCTGGACTGGCTCGGCCGGCAGCCCGACGTCCTGGGCTTCATCTGGTTCCAGCGCGACACCGACCAGGGCGGCAAGGCCGACTGGCGCTTCGACGAGACCCCCGCGGCCCAGCAGGCCTTCGCCGACGGGATCCGCAAGCTCAAGCTGGCCGACGGCCTGGGCTGAGGGCCGCACCGCACACGACTCGGCCGGGCCCCGCGCCGCGCGAGGGCCCGGCCGAGTCGTCGGGTCAGGGTCGGCTGCCGGCCTGCGCCGCCTCCGGCGACAGGTAGACGTAGTAGGCCCCGTGGGTGGCCGTGTTGTCGGTCGGGATGGTCACCAGCAGCTGGTAGCCCGCGTCCTGGATGGCCGGCTCGACCGCCTTGTCGGTGGCCCGGGTCTGGGCGAAGTCGAGCACGATGATCCGGTACTTGTGGTCCCGGATCGCCGCCTTGAACGCCGGGACACCGTTCAGCTTCTGGCCGGTGCCGGGATCGGTGTACGTGCCCACCACCAGGTCGTGCCACTGCTGCCAGTTGCTCTCGTCCTTGAAGTAGTAGGCCGCGACGTTGTAGTCCTCGATCAGGTAGTCGTCGTCGCCCTTGTGCACGTACGGCCGGATCGCCTCGATCAGCGGCGTCGAGTTGGGCCAGGCACCCATCATGAAGCTCGCCTGGCCGGCGCCGACGAAGCCGATCGGTGCCAGCGCCAGCACGCCGACCAGCGCGGTCACGGCGGCCTTGGGCATCAGCTCGGCCCGGACGACGGTCGCCACCGTCCGGGCCAGCAGGGCACCCGCGACGATGCAGGCGAACCAGGCCCCGAAGTCGACGTGCTTCTGCAGCGACAGCCAGGTGTGGATGCGGATCTGGTTGACCGGCGCCGCGATCCCGCCGAGCAGCAGCACCAGCGCGAGCCACGCCTGGACCCGCGCCGCCGGCCCCCGCCCGCGGGACGCGAGGAACGCCACCACCACGCCGGCCAGAGCCAGCAGGACGAGCGCGCCGACCCACTCCGCCGCCTCCTCGGCCACGTACGCGTACGAGTCCTGGGCGGGCTTGCGCAGCAGCGTGGTCTTCTCGAAGCCGCGGTAGTACAGCTCACCGGCCAGCAGCGCGGGGCCGGCCGCGAGCAGGGCCCAGGCCCCGGTGAACAGGAGCCCGTTCCTCCACCGCGCGCGCCGCCAGGCCGCGTACCCCGGGCCGGCCAGTACCGCCAGAGCGACGACCACCGGATTCCACAGCAGCGAGGCGTACTTGGTGAGGTTGGCCAGCACCAGCAGCCCGGCCCCCAGGACCAGGAAGCGCCGCCCGTCGCCGAACGCGAACCGGACCGCGAACCAGCCCGCCCAGGCCATCAGGGCGAGCGCCATCGCGTCGTAGGTGGCGAAGCCGCCGAGGAACTGGGTCGGGCCCAGCGCGACGAACAGCGCGGACGCGAAGAACGCGGCCAGGCCGTCGTGGATCCGACGGGTCACCAGGTGCACCGCCACCGTGGCCGACAGCATGAAGGCCAGGCTGAGCAGCCGGGCGCCCTCCAGCGAGGCCACCGTGTCCACCATCGCCACCAGCACCGGGTAGAGCACCGGGACGCCGGAGAAGAAGGTCTCGTAGGTGGCGACGCTCTCGCCGTGCACCAGGTGGTCGAACTCCTGGTGGCCGGCGTAGATGTAGGTGCCCTCGTCGATGAAGGCCGTGGTCGAGCCGATCAGCCGGGCGGAGAGCACCACTTGGACCAGCAGCACCAGGCCGAGCGGCAGCCACCGGAGCAGGCTGCGGGCGATGCCCGCCTCGTGCGCGGGACCGTCGGCCGGTCGACCGGTACCGGTGGTTCTCTCCCCCGTCTGCACACCGACACCAGTCAACGGGTCCCTGCCATTCTTCTCCGGACGGAAACGGCCGTACCCGGCCGGGCACCATGCTAGGGCGCACGTTCGACCGCCCGTCAGCTGCCCCCGAGGTCCGGCGGGTGCGAACCAGCGCCGCGTCAGGAGGCGGCGCGCAGCGGCCAGTCGGCCAGCCGCTGGGTGGCCAGGCCCGCGCTGAAGGCCCGCTGCGAGTCCGCGGAGGTGGTGAACCGCCAGTCGTAGCGGCCGCGCCCCTCCTTGTTGTGCTGGAACCAGCAGAAGCCGATGACCTTGGGGTGCGAGCGGAGCCAGGTGAACAGCTCCGAGGTCCAGTCGGTCCGGTGCTGGCCGGGCTTGACCGAGGTCTCCCCGATGAAGATCGGCTTGTCGGCGATCGCGGCCAGCGCGTCGTAGGTGGCCTGGAGGGTCCGCTCGGCGCTCTCCTCACCGGTGCTGTAGGCGTCGGCGCCGATCCAGTCCACGTAGTCGTGGCCCGGGTAGTAGCCGGCCGGATCGGCCTTGCTGTCCCCCACCGCGTCGGGGCACCAGAACCAGACCACGTTGGTCACGCCCTCGTCGCGGAAGAGGTCGTGGACGTGGCGCCAGGCGGCGACGTAGTCACCGGTCCGGTTGCCGTTGCGGCCCTCCGCCCAGGGGTACCAGTCGGCGTTCATCTCGTGCGCGAAGCGCAGCACCACCGGCTGGCCCTGCGCCTTGACGCTCCGGGCGAACCTGGTCAGGTAGCCGTCGTGCGCGCCGCTGGTGATCCGGCGCAGCGCGTACTGGGGCTGGTCGGTGTCCTGGTCGCCACCGGCCCACGGCTCCCAGGTCAGCAGCGGCACGGCGCCGAGCTCGTAGGAGCGCTCGACCGTGTCCGGGTCGAACTCCTCGTTCCACTTGACGAAGTACTCCTGGACCGTGGGGCGTTGACCGGCTGCCGCGGCCACCTCGTCGGTCTCGGCCTGGTTGGGCCCCTTCGGCGTGCTGATGCCGAACAGCAGGCCGTCCGGGTGGACGACCGCCTTCCGGTCCACCTGGGCGACGGCCGTACCGGTCGGCGCGGGCTTCGGCGACAGCGAGGGGAACAGCCCCGGGAACGGGCCGGAGCCGGTCGTCGCGCCGTCCGCCGGGTTGTCCGACCCGGCGGCGACGAACCCCAACGCGCTGACCAGGGCCAGCGCGAGGACGGCCAGGAGGAGGATCTTCAGGCGGGGGCCACGGCTGGAGGGGCCGAAGGGGAAGCGACGTACCACCGGCGGGTCAGCCGGCGCTCTTCATAGCGGCTCGGCCACGCTCCGTCAGGACACCCAGCACGTACTTCTGCACGTCGGCGGCGGCCCGCGCGGCCGGCTTGTCCGCCCCGGCCGGGCTGAGGTCGCGGTTGCCGGAGGTGGTGAACGAGACGTAGCGCCCGATCGCCTTGTGCCCGGTGTCGCACTTGGCGACATCGGGGCAGACCTTGGGCACGGTGTCCTTCACCAGCACCTTGACGTTGCCGGTGGCGGCGCTCTGGACCTTGTCCGCCTGGCCCTTGCTGTCGAAGACGGCGACGCCCACGGTCACCACGGCACCGTCCGAGACATAGGTCGCCAGGTAGACCGCGCGGCACTTCTGCGCGTCGAGGACGGCGCCGAGACCGTTGTTGGTGGCGTTCCCGCACAGGTCGGCGAGCTCGGTGGCGGCCCGCGAGTAGACCCGGCCGTCCACGGTGACCTGCGCCTCCGGGAAGAGCGTGTCCACGCTCATCGGCGCGGTGTCGGTACCGGCCTTGGCCAGCGCCGCCTCGGGGCTGGTCGGCTGGGCGCTGGGCGTCCCGGTCTTGGCGCCGGAGCCGGACGCGCCGGGCGACACCTTGGGCGCGGCCGGGTTGACCGGCTTCTCGTCCTTGCCCGCCAGGTGGATCACCACGGCGGCGATGCCGCCGAGCGCGACGGTCGCCAGCAGCGCGACCGCCACGGCGACGGTGCGCTTCTTCTTGCGGCCCTCGGCCTCGTGGCGCGCGGCCAGCGCCGACCAGTCGGGCTCCTCGGCACCGTGCTGGAAGGTCGCCGGGCCGTACCGGCCCTCGATCGGCGGCTGGCCGCCGGGGTACTGCCCGAACGCGGCCGACTGGTAAGGGCCCTGAGGCGGCGGGGTCTGCGGGGTGCCCGGCTGGCCGGGGAAGCCGGGCTGCTGCGGCGGGTATCCGTAGCCGGCCTGGCCGGAGGCACCCTGCGGCGGCGGGTATCCGTAGCCGGGCTGGCCGGGGGCCCCCTGCGGCGGCGGGTATCCGTACCCCTGGGGCGGCACACCGTGCCCGGGCTGCTGCTGCGGCGGCTGTCCAGCCACCGGCTGCGGCTGCTGCTCCTCGGACATCAGTACCACCCCCACTCTCTGCTCACGCGGAGCATATTATCGGCATTTGGATCAGTCTCCAGAGCCGGTCCACGGTTGCGCCGCGCAGTTGTCATAACGCAACGCAACCGTGCCCGTTCCAGCATGCCCCCGCGGACCGACGCCCATTCAGCCCAGGTGGGTGCGGACCGCCTCGGCCAGGCGCTCGGCGACCGCCTTGGCCTGGACCTCGTCGGCGGCCTCCACCATCACCCGCACCAGCGGCTCGGTGCCGGAGGGGCGCAGCAACACCCGTCCGGTGGCGCCCAGTTCGGTCTCGGCCTCGGAGACTGCGGCCGCCAGCTCGACCGAGTTGGCGACCCGGGTGCGGTCGACGCCCTTGACGTTGATCAGGACCTGCGGCAGCCGGGTCATCACCTCGGCCAGCTCGGCCAGCGACTGCTTGGTCGCGGCCAGCCGGGCGCCCAGCATCAGGCCGGTGAGGGTGCCGTCGCCGGTGGTGGCGTGGTCCAGCAGGATGACGTGGCCGGACTGCTCGCCGCCGAGGGCGAAGCCGTGCTGCTTCATCTCCTCCAGCACGTAGCGGTCACCGACCGCGGTCTGCACCAGGTTGATGCCCTCGCGCTCCATGGCCAGCTTGAAGCCCAGGTTGGACATCACGGTGGCGACCGCGGTGTTGCCGCGCAGGGTGCCGGCCTCGCGCATGGCGACCGCGAGGATCGCGATGATCTGGTCGCCGTCCACCTCGTTGCCGTCCGCGTCGGCGGCCAGGCAGCGGTCGGCGTCGCCGTCCAGGGCGATGCCCAGGTCGGCCTTGTGCTCGCGCATCGCGACGCAGAGCTTGTCCAGGTGGGTGGAGCCGACGCCCTCGTTGATGTTCAGGCCGTTGGGCTCGGCACCCAGGGTGTAGACCACCTCGGCGCCGGCCCGGGCGAAGGCCTCGGGGGCGACCCGGGCGGCCGCGCCGTGCGCACCGTCGATGACGACCTTGACGCCGTCCAGCCGGTTGGGCAGCACCGCGACCAGGTGGGCGACGTACCGGTCGAAGCCCTCGGTGTACTGGCGGACCCGGCCGACGGCGGCGCCGGTGGGGCGCTTCCAGTCCTCGTCGGTGCCCAGGCCGTAGCGGTGGTAGTGCTCCTCGATCGCGTCCTCGATGGCGTCGTCCAGCTTGTGGCCGCCGCGGGCGAGGAACTTGATGCCGTTGTCCGGCATCGCGTTGTGGCTGGCGGAGAGCATCACGCCGAAGTCGGCGCCGAGCGCGCCGGTGAGGTACGCCACGGCCGGCGTCGGCAGCACGCCGACCCGCAGCACGTCCACGCCGGCGCTGGCCAGGCCGGCGATCACGGCGGCTTCCAGGAACTCCCCGGAGGCCCGCGGGTCGCGCCCGACCACGGCGACCGGCCGGTGGCCGTCGAAGGCCCCCGCGTCACCGAGCACATGGGCCGCCGCCACCGACAGGCCCAGGGCCAGTTCGGCGGTCAAGCCCTCGTTGGCCACACCGCGGACCCCGTCCGTACCGAAGAGTCGTCCCATGCTTCCGTCCTTTGTCGCCCCTGCTGGCAAATCATCCGTCCGCTCCCGGCCTCCGTACCAGGGCCAGGGAGCACGACGCCCCGGAGTACACGAGGTACTCCGGGGCGTACGAGGTGCACCCGAGGGCGCGCACCACCAGGGCGGCAC
This sequence comes from Kitasatospora sp. NPDC049258, assembly GCF_040678895.1. Taxonomy (NCBI): domain Bacteria; kingdom Bacillati; phylum Actinomycetota; class Actinomycetes; order Kitasatosporales; family Streptomycetaceae; genus Kitasatospora; species Kitasatospora sp. NPDC049258. Next base: position 175,587 of record NZ_JBFAQT010000003.1, on the reverse strand, counting down.
GCACCCCCCGGGGGCGCAATTAGCGCTTGCTGTACTGCGGCGCCTTGCGGGCCTTCTTGAGACCGGCCTTCTTGCGCTCGACGGCACGCGCGTCACGCATCAGGAAGCCGGCCTTCTTGAGGGCGGCGCGGTTGTTGTCCACGTCCGCCTCGTTCAGGGCACGGGCCACGCCGAGGCGCAGCGCGTAGGCCTGACCGGAGACGCCGCCACCCGCGATGCGGGCCACGACGTCGTAGCGGCCGTCGAGCTCAAGGAGCTTGAACGGCTCGTTGACGGTCTGCTGGTGCACCTTGTTGGGGAAGTAGTTCTCCAGGGTGCGGCCGTTGATCTTCCACTTGCCGGTGCCGGGGACGATGCGCACGCGGGCGATCGCCTCCTTGCGGCGGCCGAGGCCGGCGCCCGGGGTGGCCTCGCCGAAGCGGCCGGCCAGCGACTCAGTGCTGTACTCGGTCTCGGAGGTGTACTCGTCGACGCTCTCGTCGAACTCGACCTCGAGGGTGTTCTCGATGGCAGTCTCGGCCACGGTGTTCCTCAGCTCCTGCTTTTCAGTGATGGGGTTGGGTGGCCGGAATTACTGCGCGACCTGGGTGATCTCGAACGGCACCGGCTGCTGCGCAGCGTGCGGGTGCTGGTCGCCCGAGTAGACCTTCAGCTTGGAGAGCATCTGGCGGCCCAGGCTGTTCTTGGGGAGCATGCCCTTGATGGCCTTCTCGACGGCCTTCTCGGGGTTCTTGTCGAGCAGCTCGTCGTAGCGGACCGAGCGGAGACCGCCCGGGAAACCGCTGTGACGGTAAGCCAGCTTCTGGGTCTTCTTGTTACCCGACAGGTGCACCTTGTCAGCGTTGATGATGATGACGAAGTCACCGGTGTCAACGTGCGGCGCGTAGATCGCCTTGTGCTTGCCCCGCAGGATGGAGGCGGCCTGGGAGGCCAGGCGGCCGAGCACGACGTCGTTCGCGTCGATGACGTGCCACTGACGCTGGACGTCGCCGGGCTTGGGGCTGTACGTACGCACGGTCGTAGCCTTCGCTTTTCAGTGAGTGTGTCCTTGACAGGAGCACGCTGGACGAGGAGATCAGCCTTGCCCGCTCTGGACGCAATTCAGAGGAGGGCCGCTGAACATCGGCCTGGTGTCTCCGGCGTACCGACCTCTCACGTGAGATGGAGCGAGCCAATACGCACAACAAGGGCCCAGACTACCGGCCCGCGCGGCACCGGTCAAAAACGCTCGACTCCGGCCTCACCGATCACGCACCACCCGGGTCTCGTCCCAGACCGGCTCGGGCGCCTCGTAGACCCGCCCGTCCGAGCCGAACACCAGGAACCGGTCGAAGGTCCGGGCGAACCAGCGGTCGTGGGTGACGCACAACACGGTGCCGTCGAAGGCCTCCAGCCCCTCCTGGAGCGCCTCGGCGCTCTCCAGGTCCAGGTTGTCGGTCGGCTCGTCCAGCAGCAGCGCGGTGACTCCGGAGAGCTCCAGCTTGAGGATCATCAGCCGGGCCTGCTGACCGCCGGAGAGCGACTCGAAGCGCTGCTCCTCCTGCCGGTCCAGCTCGTACCGGCGCAGCGCGCCCATCGCGGCGCCGCGGCTGAGCGCGTGCTCCTCCTCGACGATCGAGCGCACCGTGCGCCCGAACAGCTCCGGGTGGGCGTGGGTCTGCCGGAAGTGGCCGGGCACCACCCGGGCGCCGAGCCGCCAGGTGCCGTTGTGCGCGACCGACTCGTCGCCGGCGAGCAGCCGCAGGAAGTGCGACTTGCCGGAGCCGTTGGAGCCGAGCACCGCGACCCGCTGGCCGTAGAAGACCTCCAGGTCGAAGGGCTTCATCAGACCGGTCAGTTCCAGGCCCTCCAGGGTGAGCGCCCGTACGCCGGTGCGGCCGCCCTTGAGCCGCATGCTGATGTTCTGCTCGCGCGGCGGCTCCTCCGGGCGGCCGGCCTCCTCGAACTTCTTCAGCCGGGTCTGCGCGGCGGCGTAGCGGGTGGCGAGCGCATGGCTGACCGAGGCCGCCTGGCGCAGGTTGACCACCAGCTTCTTGAGCTTGGCGTGCTCCTCGTCCCAGCGCCGGCCGAGCTCCTCGAAGCGCGCGAAGCGCTCCTTGCGGGCCTCGTGGAAGGAGTCGAAGCCGCCGCCGTGCACCCAGACGCTGCTCCCGCCGCCGCCGAAGCCCGACTCGACGCTGATGATCTTGTCGGCGGTCCGGGACAGCAGCTCGCGGTCGTGCGAGATGTACAGCACGGTCTTGGAGGTGGCCTTGATGGCCTCCTCCAGCCAGCGCTTGCCGGGGACGTCCAGGTAGTTGTCCGGCTCGTCGAGCAGCAGCACCTCGTCCGGTCCGCGCAGCAGGCACTCCAGCACCAGACGCTTCTGCTCGCCGCCGGAGAGGGTGTTCAGCCCGCGGAACTGGGCGCGGTCGAAGGGCATCCCGAGGGCCGCGGTGGTGCACACGTCCCAGTCGGTCTCGTAGTCGTAGCCGCCGACGTCCGCCCAGTCGGAGAGCGCCTGGGCGTACGCCATCTGCGTCTTCTCGTCGTCCTGGGCCATCATCGCCAGCTCGGCGGCGTCCACCGCGCGCGCGGCGACGGCGATCCGCGGCGGGGCCACCGACACCAGCAGGTCGCGGACGGAGGCGTCCGGCGGCAGCGCGCCGGGCGTCTCGCGCAGGTCCTCGCGGCCGGTGGTCCCGACGAACTGGCGCATCACGCCGAGCCCGCCGCTGACCGTGACGCCGCCGCCGTGCGGCTGGACATCGCCGGCGATCATGCGGAGCAGGGTGGTCTTGCCGGCACCGTTGGCGCCGACCAGGGCGACCGCCGCGCCCTCGCCGACCCGGAAGGACGCGTCGTCGAACAGCACCCGTCCGTCCGGCAGGTAGTACTCAAGGTGTGAAATCTCGACGTGTCCCATGGCCGCGATTGTGCCTGGGGCGACGGTGGAGGCCAAACCGCTTTTCGGGCGCCGGCCCGGCGGTCAGCCCTCGGTGCCCGGCAGGGTCCGCATCCGGCGGGCCGCCCGGTTCCGCTCGGCCAGCCGGTCGTCGGCCGGGTAGCCGACCTCCTCCAGCGTCAGCCCGTACGGCCGGATCACGTTGACCGCGGAGTTGCGTACCCCGCCGCGCAGCACCTCGCCGGGGAACTCCACCGGCCGGTGCCCGTCGCCGACCAGCAGCATGGCGCCGACCAGCGCCCGCACCATGTTGTGGCAGAAGGCGTCGGCCCGCACGGTGGCCACCGCCAGGCTGCCCTCCTGGGTGGCGTAGCCGTCCACCGGCACCCGGTCCCAGCGCAGCTCCAGCAGGGTGCGGATGGTGGTCGCGCCCTCGCGCTTCTTGCAGTACGCGGCGAAGTCGTGCTCGCCGACCAGCAGCCGGGCCGCCTCGTTCATCCGGTCGATGTCCACCGGCCGGTCGTGCCAGAGCACGTGCCCGCGCAGCAGCGGGTCCACCCCGCCCGGGTGGTCGGCGACCCGGTAGGCGTACCGGCGCCAGATCGCCGCGAACCGGGCGTCGAAGCCGCTCGGCGCCTCGCCCACCCGGTAGATCCGGATGTCCGCGGGCAGCCGGCCGGCCAGCCGCCGCAGCAGCTTCTCGCCGTGCGCGGCCCACAGCTCGCGCGGGAGGTCGACGTGCGCGACCTGGCCGCGGGCGTGCACCCCGGCGTCGGTGCGGCCGGCCACCGTGAGGTCGTAGGTCCGCTCGCTGCGGGTGACGATCCGCAGCGCGTCCTCGATCTCGCCCTGCACCGTCCGCCGCCCCGGCTGCCGGGCCCAGCCGGAGAACTCGCCGCCGTGGTAGGCCAGGTCGAGCCGGATCCGGACCAGGCCCTCGGCCGGGCCGTCCTGCTGCGGCGGCGTCCGATCGCAATCCTTGCGCACTGCTGAACTCTCCCCGGGGTGCCGGAAACGGGTCCGGACCACCGGTCCGGAGACAACGAACGGGCCCGCCCCCCGCCGAAGCGGTGAGCGGGCCCGGACTCACACCTCGCGGTGTCAGGCGTTCTCGACCTCGGTGGTCTCGTCGGCCTTCGCCTCGGCGGCCTGGTCGGCCTCCTTGACGGCGCGCTTGGTGGCGCCCTCGGCCTCGCCGACGGCGGTCTGCGCGACGGTCAGGCCCTCGACCAGCTCGATCACGGCCATCGGGGCGTTGTCGCCACGACGGGGCATGATCTTGGTGATCCGGGTGTAGCCACCGGGACGGTTCTCGTAGCGCGGCGCGATCTCGGTGAAGAGAGTGTGCAGCACGGAGACGTCGGTGATCGTCTTGCGAACCAGGCGACGGTTGTGGATGTCGCCCTTCTTCGCCTTGGTGATCAGCTTCTCCGCCAGCGGGCGCATCCGACGGGCCTTGGCCTCGGTCGTGGTGATGCGGCCGTACTGGAACAGCTCCCGGCACAGACCGGCGAGCAGCAGCGGCTCGTGGTGCGGGCCGCCGCCGAGGCGGGCACCCTTGGTGGGACGCGGCATGGATGACTCCTTGAATCTCCGACCGCGGCCGTATCAGGTACCGCGGCGGGCGGCCGGGCACTGTTGCCCGGACGGCTTTCTTGCAATGAGACGGGGGCGGCCCACCAGGGGTCGCCCCCGCCACAAACTCTTAGTACTGCTCGGTCTCCGCGTAACCCGCGTCGTCCAGGTCGTCGGCGCCGAAGGCGTCGGCGGCGGCGGTCGGGTCGAATCCGGGCGGGCTGTCCTTGAGGGCCAGGCCCATGCCGGCCAGCTTCGCCTTGACCTCGTCGATCGACTTCGCACCGAAGTTGCGGATGTCGAGCAGGTCGGCCTCGGAGCGGGCGACGAGCTCACCCACGGTGTGGATGCCCTCGCGCTTGAGGCAGTTGTACGACCGAACGGTGAGCTCCAGCTCCTCGATCGGCAGCGCCAGATCGGCGGCCAGGGCGGCGTCCGTCGGGGACGGGCCCATGTCGATGCCCTCGGCGTCGACGTTCAGCTCGCGGGCGAGGCCGAACAGCTCGACGAGGGTCTTACCGGCCGAGGCCATGGCGTCCCGGGGGCGCATGGCGGGCTTGGTCTCGACGTCGACGATCAGCTTGTCGAAGTCGGTCCGCTGCTCGACACGGGTGGCCTCGACCTTGTAGGTGACCTTCAGCACGGGGCTGTAGATCGAGTCGACCGGGATCCGGCCGATCTCCTGGCCGGAGGCCTTGTTCTGGACGGCGGAGACGTAGCCGCGACCGCGCTCGACGGTCAGCTCCATCTCCAGCTTGCCCTTGCCGTTGAGCGTGGCCAGGACCAGCTCGGGGTTGTGCACCTCGACACCGGCCGGGGGCGCGATGTCGGCGGCGGTGACCACACCCGGGCCCTGCTTGCGCAGGTACATCACGACCGGCTCGTCGTGCTCCGAGGAGACGACCAGCTGCTTGATGTTGAGGATGAGGTCGGTGACGTCCTCCTTGACGCCCGGCACGGTGGTGAACTCGTGCAGGACACCGTCGACCCGGATGCTGGTGACAGCAGCGCCGGGGATCGAGGAGAGGAGCGTGCGGCGGAGCGAGTTGCCGAGGGTGTAGCCGAAGCCCGGCTCGAGCGGCTCGATCACGAACCGCGAGCGGAACTCGTCGACGACCTCTTCGGTCAGCGAGGGACGCTGAGCGATCAGCATGTTTTCAGATCCTCCAGTTGTCTTCGGCACCCACTATTTGATGCCGAACAGAACCAAGCGTACGGGGTCCCGCGCGGAACGGGACCCCGTACGAGGTTTAAAGCACCCGCGAGCCCGAAGGCGCTGCGTCCGACAGGGTCAGACGCGGCGGCGCTTCGGCGGCCGGCAGCCGTTGTGCGGGGTGGGGGTGACGTCCTGGATCGAGCCGACCTCCAGGCCGGTGGCCTGGAGCGAGCGGATCGCGGTCTCGCGGCCGGAGCCCGGACCCTTGACGAAGACGTCGACCTTGCGCATGCCGTGCTCCTGCGCGCGGCGGGCGGCGGCCTCGGCGGCCATCTGCGCGGCGAACGGGGTCGACTTGCGCGAGCCCTTGAAGCCGACGTGGCCGGCAGAGGCCCAGGAGATCACGTTGCCCGAGGGGTCGGTGATCGAAACGATGGTGTTGTTGAACGTGCTCTTGATGTGGGCGTGCCCGTGAGCGACGTTCTTCTTCTCCTTGCGGCGCACCTTCTTGGCGCCGGCAGCCTGACGACCCTTGGGGGGCATAAGTCTGTTCTCCTACTGAGGTGGTCGGTCCGCTAACCCGCGGGCCGGAGGGATGTCCGGTTACGGGACGGACTACTTCTTGCCCGGCTTCTTCTTACCGGCAATCGCGCGACGCGGGCCCTTGCGGGTACGCGCGTTGGTGTGGGTGCGCTGGCCGCGGACGGGCAGACCGCGGCGGTGACGCAGGCCCTCGTAGCAGCCGATCTCGACCTTGCGGCGGATGTCGGCGGCCACCTCACGGCGGAGGTCACCCTCGACCTTGTAGTTGGCGTCGATGTACTCACGCAGCTTGACGAGGTCGTCCTCGGAGATGTCGCGGACGCGGACGTCCGGGCTCACTCCGGTCTCGGCCAGCGTCTGCTGGGCGCGGGTACGGCCGATGCCGTAGACGTACGTGAGGGCGATCTCGATCCGCTTTTCGCGGGGGAGATCAACGCCGGCGAGGCGTGCCATTCATGGCTCCTGTGGTTCTTCAGAGGTCTTACGGGGTACCTACTCCAACACCTCTCGGCGAGGGAGCCCCGGCCTCTGACCGGGGGTGGCAGTCCGTCCCGGGGGGACGGATCGGGCAGCCCGCGTTATGACGTTGTGCGCGTCGCGCGAAGTACTACGAGAAATGCTGGGAAGAGATCAGCCCTGGCGCTGCTTGTGGCGCAGGTTGTCGCAGATCACCATGACCCGGCCGTGACGGCGGATCACCTTGCACTTGTCGCAGATCTTCTTGACGCTCGGCTTGACCTTCATGGTTCAGGTTCTCCGGGTCTAGATCTGGCAGGTTCTTACTTGTACCGGTAGACGATCCGGCCGCGAGTCAGGTCGTAAGGGCTGAGCTCCACGACAACCCGGTCGTCCGGGAGGATACGGATGTAGTGCATCCGCATCTTGCCGCTGATGTGCGCGAGGACCTTGTGACCGTTCTGCAGCTCGACCTTGAACATGGCGTTCGGAAGAGACTCGATCACGGTGCCCTCGATCTCAATGGCGCCTTGCTTCTTTGCCATGAACTGCGAGATCCACCTTCCGGGGCCGGCTACCGCATGCGGCACGCTCGTGTGCGAGCCTGGGTCCACCCCAACCCTCACGGGAAGAGGGCGTGCCGAAGCACGCTACGAGTGAGCCGACGCATCAGTCTACGTCAGGCAGCAACCCGACGCCAAAACGATGCCGCCCGGTCACACTCCGTACCCGGTCTCAGTAGGTGGTGCCGACCGCGACCGGCTCGACCACCGCGGTGCAGGCCGCGCAGCGGCGGGCCGCCTGCGGGATCTCGGTCAGGCACTCCGGGCAGGGGCGCTTGGGCGCCTTCGGCTTCTTCGGCAGGTAGCGGGCGGTCGCCTTGGTGACCGGCAGCACCACGCAGAAGTACAGCACCGCCGCCGTCATCAGGAAGGCGATCAGCACGTTCAGGAACTGGCCGCACGGGAAGGTGACCCCCGCCACGGTGAACTTGTAGCTGCTGAAGTCGCCGGCCGCGCCGACCACCACGCCGACCAGCGGGGTGAGGAACGCCGACACGAAGCCGGTCACGACACCGGTGAACGCGGCACCGATGACGACGCCGACCGCCATGTCGATCACGTTGCCGCGCATCATGAAGTCGCGGAAGCCCTTGAGCACTGCTCGCCCCTATGTGTAAGTGGTGGCCCGTGGAGTGGTGGCCGTCAAACGCCGGAGCCTAGCGAAAAGTCTGCCAGTGTCAAAATAGGACAAAGGGCCTGGAGGCGAAAGCCTCCAGGCCCTGATCCCGCTCCGATCAGGCCAGCGGGTCCGGAGCTGCGGTGATGCCCAGCTTGGCGAGCTCCGCACGGCCGCCGTCGAAGGCGGTCAGCACCAGCGGACCCTGCTCGGTGACGGCCACCGAGTGCTCCCAGTGCGAGGCCCAGGTGCCGTCGTTGGTGACCACCGTCCAGTCGTCCTCCAGCACCGTGGTGTGCGGGGTGCCGAGCCCGACCATCGGCTCGATCGCCAGCACGGTGCCCGGGATCAGCTTGGGGCCCTTGCCCCGGCCGGCCACGTAGTTCAGCACGTGCGGCTCCATGTGCATCGCGGTGCCGATGCCGTGGCCGCCATACCCCTCGGTGATGCCCCACTTGCCCTTGGGCGGCAGCGGCTGGCGGCGGATGTAGCCCTCGATCGCCCGGGACACGTCGGCCAGCCGGTTGCCCTTCTTCATCTGGGCGATGCCGGCCCACATCGAGCCCTCGGTGACCCGGCTCAGCAGGGTGTGCTCGGGCGCCACCTCGCCGACCGGGACGGTGATCGCGGCGTCGCCGTGCCAGCCGTCCACGATCGCGCCGCAGTCGATCGAGATCAGATCGCCCTCCTGGAGCACCCGCTCGCCCGGGATGCCGTGCACCACCTCGTTGTTCACCGAGGCGCAGATCACCCCCGGGAACCACAGTCCGCCGTGGTCCGCGCGGAAGTTCGAGGTCGCGCCGTGGTCGGCGATCACCTTCGCCGCGATGTCGTTGAGCTCCTGGGTGGTCACCCCCGGGGCGACCGCCTCCCGGCAGGCCTTGAGCGCTTCGGCGACGACCAGCCCGGCCACCCGCATCTTCGCGATCTGCTCGGGGGTCTTGATCTCCACCATCCGGTCACGCCTTCCACTGTTCGTCGCGCGCCCGGTCCTTGCCGGGCGGCCGTGCTGCTACCACCGTACGACGCCGGAAACGGCCGGGACGCCCCGTGCGGGGGCACCCCGGCCGTTTCATGGCACTGCGGACGCTCAGGCGTCCTTGTTCTTCTCCAGCGCGGCGATCGCCCGCGCGGTGACCTCGTCCACCTTGCCCAGGGCCGGGATGGTCACCAGCAGGTCCTGCTGCGCGTAGTAGTCGATGATCGGCTCGGTCTCCGTGTGGTAGACCTCCAGCCGGGTCCGCACCTTGTCCTCGGTGTCGTCCGGACGCTGGTACAGCTCGCCGCCGCACTCGTCGCAGACGTCCTCCTCCTTCGGCGGGTTGTACACCACGTGGTAGACGTGGCCCCCGTCGTTGCGGCAGAGCCGACGTCCGGCGATCCGGTTGACGACCTCGTCCTCGGGGACCTCGAGGTCCAGCACGCCGTCCAGGGCGATGCCCTGCTCGACCAGGAACTCGTCCAGCGCCTTCGCCTGGACGAGGTTCCGCGGGAAGCCGTCGAGCAGGAAGCCGCCGGCGGCGTCCGCCTGGAGCATCCGGTCCTTGGCCATCCCGATGGTGACCTCATCCGGTACCAGGCGACCCTCGTTCATGTACGCCTTGGCCTCGAGCCCCAGCGGGGTGCCCTGGCTGATGTTGGCGCGGAACAGGTCTCCGGTGGAGATGTGCGGGATGGACAGGGTCTTGGCCAGGACGTGCGCCTGAGTACCCTTCCCTGCCCCGGGAGGCCCGACGAGGACGATTCGCATCAGCGGAGGAACCCTTCGTAGTTACGCTGCTGGAGTTGGCTCTCGATCTGCTTGACAGTTTCGAGGCCCACGCCGACGACGATGAGCACGCTGGTGCCGCCGAACGGGAAGTTGGTCTGCTGTCCGAAGGCGACCAGGGCGATCATCGGGATCAACGCGATCAGACCCAGGTAGAGCGATCCCGGCCACGTGATGCGGGTGAGCACGTAGTTCAGGTACTCGGCCGTCGGTCGGCCGGCCCGGATACCCGGGATGAACCCACCATACTTCTTCATATTGTCGGCAACTTCTTCGGGGTTGAAGGAGATGGCCACATAGAAGAAGGCGAAGAAGACGATCAGTACGAAGTACGTGACCATGTAGACCGGGTGGTCGCCGCGGACGAAGTGGTTCTTGACCCAGACCGCCCAGCCCGCCTGGCTGTTGGTGAGCTGCACCACCAGTGCCGGGATGTAGAGGAGCGACGAGGCGAAGATGACCGGGATCACACCGGCCTGGTTCACCTTGAGCGGGATGTAGGTCGAGGTGCCGCCGAACGCCCGCCGGCCGATCATCCGCTTCGCGTACTGCACCGGGATCCGGCGCTGTGCCTGCTCGACGAAGATGACCAGGCCGACCACGACGATGCCGACCGCGATGACGCTGAAGAACTCGACCCAGCCGCCGCCGATGGTGCCGGACTGCTTGATCTGCCACATCGAGCCGGGGAAGCCGGCCGCGATCGAGGTGAAGATCAGGATGGACATGCCGTTGCCGATACCGCGGTCGGTGATCAGCTCACCCAGCCACATGATCACCGTGGTGCCCGCGGTCATCGTGATGACCATGGTGGCGATCCGGAAGACCGACTGGTCCGGCACGACCTGGTTGGCGTAGGCGCAACCACTGAACAGGGCGCCGCTGGAGGCCGTCGCGACGATGCCGGTGCCCTGGAGCACGGCGAGCGCGATGGTCAGGTAGCGGGTGTACTGGGTGATCTTCGCCGTACCGGCCTGCCCCTCCTTCTTCAGCGCCTCGAGCCGCGGGATGACCACGGTGAGGAGCTGGAGGATGATGCTGGCCGTGATGTACGGCATGATGCCGAGCGCGAAGATCGTCAGCTGCAGCAGCGCATTACCGCTGAAGAGGTTCACCAGGGCGAACAGACCACCCGGGGTGTCCTTCAGACACTGGTTGACGGCAACAAAGTTGACGCCCGGTACGGGAATGTGCGCGCCCGCCCTGAACAGCACCATGATGCCCAGCGTGAACAGCAGCTTCTTGCGCAGGTCGGGCGTCTGGAACGCCCGCGCGAACGCACTGAGCACGGTGCCTCCTGCGCCTCCCGCACATCGTCGGCGGGAGGGTCGGTCCTGAATGGGGAGTGGATTGCGCGCCCCCGTACGGGCTGGCACAGGCAAGCCTTGCGCCAGCGTACAAGGGAACTCCACGGACTCTAACAGTGCACGGCCACCGGGCAGAAGCTTGAGCCACCGCTCCCCCACTGACGGGGTACGGCTTGCCCGGTTTTGGCACACAATTCGTCTGCAAATGCAGCGGGCCCCGCACCTCCCTTTCGGGAGCTGCGGGGCCCGGGGGTCAACAGGCTCAGAGGAGCTCGGTGACGGTGCCGCCGGCGGCGGTGATCTTCTCGGCCGCGGAGCCGGAGACGGCGTCGACCGTCACCTGCAGCGCCACCGCGATGTCGCCCTGGCCGAGGACCTTGACGAGCTCGTTCTTGCGAACGGCGCCCTTCTCGATCAGGTCGGCCACGGTGACCTCGCCACCCTGCGGGTAGAGCTCGGCCAGCTTGTCCAGGTTCACGACCTGGAACTGCTTGTGGGCCGGGTTCTTGAAGCCCTTGAGCTTCGGCAGGCGCATGTGGAGGGGCATCTGGCCACCCTCGAAGCGCTGCGGAACCTGGTAGCGAGCCTTGGTGCCCTTGGTACCACGACCTGCGGTCTTACCCTTGGAGCCTTCACCACGACCCACACGGATCTTGGCGGTCTTGGCACCCGGGGCAGGCTTCAGGTTGTGGACCTTCAGCGGATTGTCCGCCATGTCAGTCAACCTCCTCGACCGTGACGAGGTGACGGACAGTCTGGGCCATCCCGCGGATCTCGGGACGGTCCTCCTTCACGACCACGTCGTTCATCCGCTTGAGACCAAGCGAACGAAGGGTGTCACGGTGGTTCTGCTTGCTACCGATGTAGGACTTGGTCTGCGTGATCTTGAGGCGAGCCATCAGGCGCTCACCCCAGCTGCACGCGCCCGCAGCAGAGCGGCGGGAGCCACGTCCTCCAGCGGCAGGCCACGGCGGGCGGCGATCTCCTCGGGGCGCACGAGGCCCTTCAGAGCGGCCACGGTGGCGTGCACGATGTTGATCGCGTTGTCCGAGCCGAGCGACTTCGACAGGATGTCGTGAACGCCGGCGCACTCCAGGACGGCACGCACCGGGCCACCGGCGATAACGCCGGTACCGGGGGACGCCGGCTTCAGGAGCACGACGCCGGCGGCCTTCTCACCCTGGATCGGGTGCGGGATGGTGCCCTGGATACGGGGGACCTTGAAGAAGTTCTTCTTGGCCTCCTCAACGCCCTTGGCGATGGCGGCCGGAACCTCCTTCGCCTTGCCGTATCCGACACCCACGGTGCCGTCACCGTCGCCCACCACGACCAGCGCGGTGAAGCTGAAACGACGACCACCCTTGACAACCTTGGCGACACGGTTGATCGCTACGACGCGCTCAACGTAAGCAGTCTTCTCGACGGCGGGAGCGTTGCCCCGGTCGTCACGCTTACGGTCACGCCGCTCGCCACCGCCGGTGCCGCCGCCGGCGCCGCTACCGCGGCGCTGGGGTCCAGCCATTGGAATTACCTCTCTCGATTACGTCCGTCGACTAGGCCGACGAGCGGGCTTAGAAGTCGAGCCCGGCCTCACGGGCCGCGTCCGCCAGGGCGGCGATGCGGCCGGCGTACCGGTTGCCCGCGCGGTCGAAGACGACCGACTCGATGCCGGCGGCCTTGGCGCGCTCGGCGACCAGGGCTCCGACCTTCTTGGCCAGCTCGGTCTTGTCGCCCTCGTTCCCACGGATGGAAACATCGAGGGTGGACGCCGACGCCAGGGTGTGACCCTTGGCGTCGTCGATGACCTGGGCGACCATGTGACGGTTCGAGCGGGTCACCACGAGGCGCGGACGCACCTCGCTGCCGGTGACGCGCTTGCGAACGCGGATGGCGCGGCGCTTGCGGGCGGCGTTCTTGTAGGCGTTGCCCTTGCCGATCTTGACAGAGACGCTCATCGCTTACTTACCACTCTTTCCGACCTTGCGGCGGATGACCTCGCCCGCGTACTTGACGCCCTTGGCCTTGTACGGGTCAGGCTTGCGCAGCTTGCGGATCTTGGCCGAAACCTCACCCACGAGCTGCTTGTCGATCCCGTCCACGTGGAACTTGGTGGGCGACTCGACCACGAAGGAGATGCCCTCCGGGGCCTCGATCAGGACCGGGTGGCTGAAGCCGAGCTGGAACTCCATGGCGGAGCCCTTCGCAGCGACTCGGTAACCAACACCGCTGATCTCCAGCGACTTGCGGTAGCCCGCGGTCACGCCGGTGATCATGTTCGCCACCAGCGTCCGCGACAGGCCGTGGAGGGCCTTCGACTGACGCTCGTCGTTCGGGCGGGTGACGAGCAGAGTGCCGTCCTCGCCCTTGCCGATCTCGATCGGCGCGGCGACGACGTGGGTGAGGGAGCCCTTGGGGCCCTTCACCGACACCTCGCGGCCATCGATGGTGACGTCCACGCCGGCGGGAACCGGGATGGGCAGCCGTCCAATGCGAGACATTGCTGTACCTCCGTTTCCCGAATTACCAGACGTAGGCGAGAACTTCTCCGCCTACGCCCTTCTTGGCGGCCTGCTTGTCGGTGAGGAGACCCGAGGACGTGGAGATGATCGCCACGCCCAGGCCGCCGAGCACCTTCGGCAGGTTGGTGGACTTTGCGTAAACGCGCAGACCCGGCTTGCTGATGCGCTTGATGCCGGCAATGGAGCGCTCACGGTTCGGGCCGAACTTGAGCTCGATGGTCAGCTTCTTGCCGACCTCGCCCTCAACCGGCTCCTCAACCTTGTAGGAGGAGATGTACCCCTCCTGCTGCAGGATCTCGGCGACGTGCGCCTTGATCTTGCTGGCCGGCATCGCCACGGAGTCGTGGTACGCCGAGTTCGCGTTACGCAGACGCGTGAGCATGTCTGCGATGGGGTCGGTCATGGTCATGATGGCCTCAGGCCTCTCTCGCCGTGGTTTCTCCGCGCCAGGTCCCCCTCCGCGCACTCGCTAAAGAGTGCGAAAGGGGCACAAGCGCAGGGGACCTGCGGCGTAGTAAGACTGGGTGCGAGCCCTCAGAAGAGAGCCGCGAGCACCTATAGGAGATGCCGCGGCAGGGGGCCCGACCCCACTACCTTACGGGATTCCGTACGGAGACCCAAAAGACGGCGGTCGGGCACCACTGCGTCGCGTTGCTGTGCCTGGCGCTCCGGGGTTACCAGGAGCTCTTGGTCACACCCGGCAGCTCGCCGCGGTGCGCCATCTCACGGAGGCACACACGGCACAGGCCGAACTTGCGGTACACCGAGTGCGGACGGCCGCAGCGCTGGCACCGGGTGTACGCCCGGACGCCAAACTTCGGCTTGCGCTCGGCCTTTGCGATCAGGGCCTTCTTCGCCATGCTCACGCCTCCTTGAACGGGAAGCCCAGGGCGCGCAGCAGCGCCCGGCCTTCATCGTCGGTCTGAGCGGTGGTCACGACGGTGATGTCCATACCGCGCTGACGGTCGACCTTGTCCTGGTCGATCTCGTGGAACATGACCTGCTCGGTCAGACCGAAGGTGTAGTTGCCACGGCCGTCGAACTGCTTGGGCGAGAGGCCGCGGAAGTCACGGATACGCGGCAGAGCCAGCGACACCAGACGGTCCACGAACTCCCACATGCGGTCACCACGGAGGGTGACGTGGGCGCCGATCGGCTGCCCCTCGCGGAGCTTGAACTGCGCGATGGACTTGCGGGCCTTGGTCACGGCCGGCTTCTGGCCGGTGATCGCGGTCAGGTCCTTGATCGCGCCCTCGATCAGCTTGCTGTCACGGGCCGCCTCGCCGACACCCATGTTGACCACGACCTTGACCAGGCCGGGGATCAGCATGACGTTCTCGTACGAGAACTGCTCGTGCAGCTGGCCCTTGATCTCGGAGTTGTAACGCTCCTTGAGGCGGGGGGCCACCTTCTCAACAGTCGTCTCAGACATCAGATGTCCTCACCGGTCCGCTTGGCAACGCGGATCTTGTTGCCCTCGTCGTCGAAGCGGTAACCAACGCGGGTGACGACCTTCTTGCCGTCCTTCTCAACGACCAGCTGGACGTTGGAGACGTGCACCGGGGCCTCGACGGTGACAATGCCACCCTGGGTGCCCGGGCCCGGCTTGGTGTGCTTCTTGACCCGGTTCACACCCTCGACAAGGACCTTGTTCTCGGCGGGCATGGCCTGGATGACCTTGCCCTGCTTGCCGCGGTCCTTGCCGGTGATGACCTGAACCAGGTCACCCTTCTTGATCTTCATGCTGTTCGCCATGGGTTAGAGCACCTCCGGCGCCAGCGAGATGATCTTCATGAACTTCTTGTCACGCAGCTCGCGGCCCACCGGGCCGAAGATGCGGGTGCCACGGGGGTCACCATCGGTGTTCTTCAGAACGACCGCAGCGTTCTCGTCGAAGCGGATGTACGAGCCATCCGGACGACGACGCTCCTTGACGGTGCGAACGATGACGCACTTGACGACGTCACCCTTCTTGACCGAACCGCCGGGGATCGCGTCCTTGACGGTGGCGACGATGACGTCCCCGATACCGGCGTAGCGGCGACCGGAGCCACCGAGAACACGGATGCAAAGGATCTCCTTGGCACCAGTGTTGTCGGCGACACGCAGTCGCGACTCCTGCTGGATCACAGCTTTCTCCTGATCGTCAACGAGAGTCGACGGGCCGGCCGCTGCTCACTCGATCGTCTCGCGACATCGAGCACATACGGCCGTACCACATCGGCTTCGTTACTTGGCCTTCTCGAGGATCTCGACGACGCGCCAGCGCTTCGTCGCGGACAGCGGGCGGGTCTCCATCAGGAGGACCCGGTCGCCGATGCCGCAAGCGTTCTGCTCGTCGTGCGCCTTCAGCTTGTTCGTACGGCGGATGACCTTGCCGTACAGAGCGTGCTTGACGCGGTCCTCGACGGCGACGACGACGGTCTTGTCCATCTTGTCGCTGACGACGAGACCCTCGCGGGTCTTGCGGAAACCGCGCGTCTCGTTGGTGTTCTCAGTCATCAGGCGTTCTCCACCGTCTCGATGCCCAGCTCGCGCTCGCGCATCAGGGTGTAGATCCGCGCGATGTCCTTGCGGACGAGCTTGAGCCGTCCGTGGTTGTCGAGCTGCCCGGTCGCCGCCTGGAAGCGGAGGTTGAACAGCTCCTCCTTGGCCTCGCGGAGCTTGGCAACGAGACCCTCGTTGTCCAGCTCGCGCAGCTCAGCAGCCTTGGTGCCGGCCGACATCAGCTCTCACCTGCCTCGCGCCGGACAATCCGGCACTTCATCGGGAGCTTGTGAGCTGCGCGGGTCAGCGCCTCACGAGCCACCTTCTCGTTGGGGTACGACAGCTCGAACATGACCCGACCCGGGTGCACGTTCGCGATCCACCACTCGGGCGAACCCTTACCGGAACCCATGCGGGTCTCGGCCGGCTTCTTGGTGAGCGGGCGGTCCGGGTAAATGTTGATCCAGACCTTGCCACCACGGCGGATGTGACGGGTGATCGCGATACGAGCGGACTCGATCTGACGGTTCGTCACGTAGGCCGGGGTCACGGCCTGGATGCCGTACTCGCCGAACGCGAGCTCGGTGCCACCCTTGGCAGCGCCGCGGCGCTTGGGGTGGTGCTGCTTGCGGTGCTTGACCCTACGAGGGATCAGCATGGGTCAGGCCTCCGTTCCGGTGTTCTCTGCAGCCGGAGCCTCGGTCACCGGGGCCGAAGCCTCGGTGCCCTGGGGGCGACGGCCACGGCCACCGCGCTCGCCACCACGGGCGCCGCCACGCTCGCCACGCGCGGGGCGGGCGTCGTTGCGGGCCGGGCGGTTGCCCGAGCGGGCAGCAGCGTTCTCAGCGCGGACCTCGGCGATGTTCTTGACGTCGCCCTTGTAGATCCAGACCTTCACGCCGATGCGGCCGAAGGTCGTCTTGGCCTCGAAGAAGCCGTAGTCGACGTTCGCACGAAGGGTGTGCAGCGGCACACGACCCTCGCGGTAGAACTCCGAACGGCTCATCTCGGCGCCGCCGAGACGACCGGAGCACTGGACCTTGATGCCCTTGGCGCCGGCCTTCATGGTGCTCTGCATCGACTTGCGCATCGCACGGCGGAAGGAGACGCGGGAGGACAGCTGCTCCGCGACGCCCTGAGCCACGAGCTGGGCGTCCAGCTCGGGGTTCTTGACCTCGAGGATGTTCAGCTGGACCTGCTTGCCGGTCAGCTTCTCCAGGTTGCCCCGGATCTTGTCGGCCTCCGCGCCGCGGCGACCGATGACGATGCCCGGACGAGCGGTGTGGATGTCGACGCGGACGCGGTCGCGGGTGCGCTCGATCTCAACCTTCGAGATGCCGGCGCGCTCCATGCCCTTCGTCATCATGCGACGAATGGCAACGTCTTCCTTGACGTAGTCCTTGTACAGCTTGTCGGCGTACCAGCGGGACTTGAAGTCCGTGCTGATGCCGAGGCGGAACCCGTGCGGGTTAACCTTCTGGCCCATTACCGGGTCCCTTCCTTGCTGCTGACGACCACGGTGATGTGGCTGGTCCGCTTGCGGATCCGGTAGGCGCGGCCCTGGGCACGCGGACGGAACCGCTTCAGGGTCGGGCCCTCGTCAACGTACGCCTCGGAGATCACGAGGTCGTCCACGTTGTTGTGGTTGTAGTTGTGCACGGCGTTGGCAATGGCGCTGTCGAGCACCTTGCCGACCGGCACGGTCGCGGCCTGCGGAGCGAAACGCAGGACCGCCTGGGCCTCCGTGGCGTTAAGGCCACGGATGAGGTCCACCACGCGGCGGGCCTTCATGGGCGTGACGCGGATGTACCGCGCCTGGGCCCTGGCTTCCATGGTTGTCCCCTTGCTGGTGTAAGTCATGTGAGTCTTGCTGGCGCTCAAGCTCGCGAGCACCCGCTGCGAAGCTTCGAACTGGTGCTTAGCGACGCTTCGACTTGCGGTCGTCCTTCACGTGCCCCTTGAAGGTGCGCGTGGGGGCGAACTCGCCGAGCTTGTGGCCGACCATCGACTCGGTGACGAACACCGGGACGTGCTTGCGGCCATCGTGAACCGCGATCGTGTGGCCGAGCATGGCCGGCGAGATCACGGAACGACGGGACCAGGTCTTGATGACGTTCTGCGTGCCCGCCTCGTTCTGGACATCCACCTTCTTCTGAAGGTGGTCGTCGATGAAGGGGCCCTTCTTGAGACTGCGCGGCATCTGACCTGCTCCTAGCGCTTCTTGTTGGTCTTGCGGCGGCGCACGATGAGCTTGTCCGACGCCTTGTTCGGGCGACGGGTGCGGCCCTCGGGCTTACCCCACGGCGAGACCGGGTGGCGACCACCGGAGGTCTTACCCTCACCACCACCGTGCGGGTGGTCGATCGGGTTCATGGCGACACCACGCACGGTCGGGCGAACGCCCTTCCAGCGCATACGGCCGGCCTTGCCCCAGTTGATGTTCGACTGCTCGGCGTTGCCGACCTCGCCGATGGTGGCGCGGCAGCGGGCGTCGACCAGGCGGATCTCACCGGAGGGCATGCGCAGGTGCGCCATGCGACCCTCACGGGCGAGCAGCTGGATGCCGGCACCGGCGGAGCGGGCCATCTTGGCACCGCCACCGGGACGCAGCTCCACCGCGTGGATGGTGGTACCAACCGGGATGTTGCGCAGCGGCAGGTTGTTGCCCGGCTTGATGTCGGCGCCAGCGCCGTTCTCGATCCGGTCACCCTGGGCAACGCCACGGGGGGCGATGATGTAGCGCTTCTCGCCGTCCGCGTAGTGCAGGAGCGCGATGCGCGCGGTGCGGTTGGGGTCGTACTCGATGTGAGCGACCTTGGCCGGAACGCCGTCCTTGTCGTGACGACGGAAGTCGATCACGCGGTAGGCGCGCTTGTGACCGCCACCCTGGTGGCGAGCGGTGATACGACCGGCGTTGTTACGGCCGCCCTTGCTGTGCAGCGGGCGAACCAGCGACTTCTCCGGCGTGGACCGCGTGATTTCGACGAAGTCGGCCACGCTGGAGCCACGACGGCCCGGCGTAGTCGGCTTGTACTTGCGGATACCCATTTTCGTCCTCGTCCTTATCGACGATCACGACCCCGTCAGGCGGAGGCCGGACCACCGAAGATGTCGATGCGGTTGCCCTCGGCCAGCGTCACGATGGCGCGCTTGGTGTCCTTGCGCTTGCCAAAGCCCGTCTTGGAGCGCTTGCGCTTGCCCTGACGGTTGAGCGTGTTGACGGCCTCGACCTTGACCGAGAAGACCGCCTCGACGGCCTGCTTGATCTGCGTCTTGTTGGCACCCGGCGACACGATGAACGTGTACTTGTTCTCGTCGAGGAGCGAGTAGCTCTTCTCGGAGATGACCGGCTTCACCAGGACGTCACGCGGGTCCGTGTACGTCTTGCTCGTGATCTCTGCAGCCATCAGGCGGCGCTCCCTTCGAGCTCGCCCTCAGCGGCAACAGCCTTGGCGGACGCGGCCGGACCGGCCACGAAACGCTCGAAGGCAGCCTGGGTGAAGACCACATCGTCGGAGACGAGCACGTCGTAGGTGTTCAGCTGGCCGGCGTCCAGGATGTGCACGTTCGGCAGGTTGCGAGCGGACTTGATGCCCAGCTCGTCCGCACGCTCGACGACCAGGAGGACGTTCTTGCGGTCGGTGATCTTGCCGAACAGACCCTTGACGGCCTTGGTCGACGGCGCCTCGGTCGCGGTCACGTCGGTGACGACGTGGATGCGGTTGTGGCGGGCCCGGTCGGTGAGCGCACCGCGCAGGGCGGCAGCGATCATCTTCTTCGGGGTCCGCTGCGAGTAGTCACGCGGCACGGGACCGTGCACGACGCCACCACCGGCGAACTGCGGCGCACGGGTCGAGCCCTGACGGGCGCGGCCGGTGCCCTTCTGGCGGTACGGCTTCTTGCCGCCGCCACGGACCTCGCCGCGGGTCTTGACCTTGTGGGTGCCCTGACGGGCGGCAGCGAGCTGCGCCACAACGACCTGGTGCATCAGCGGGATGCTGACCTTGGCGTCGAAGATCTCGGCGGGCAGCTCGAGGCTGCCGGCCTTGTCGCCAGCCGGCGACAGGATGTCAATGGTGCTCATATCCTCACAGCCCCTTCGCCGCGGTGCGGACGAGGACGAGGCCGCCGTTCGGGCCCGGGATTGCGCCCTTGATCAGGAGCAGGCCCTTCTCCGCGTCAACGGCGTGCACGGTCAGGTTCTGGGTGGTCACTCGCTCGTGGCCCATCCGACCCGCCATACGCATGCCCTTGAACACGCGACCCGGGGTGGCGCAGCCACCGATAGAACCGGGCGAACGGTGCTTGCGCTGGGTGCCGTGACCGGCGCCGAGGCCCTTGAAGTTGTGACGCTTCATGACACCGGCGAAGCCCTTGCCCTTGGAGGTGCCGGTCACGTCGACCTTGACACCCGCCTCGAACAGCTCAGCGGTGATCTCCTGGCCGAGGGTGTACTCGGACGCGTCCGAGGTACGCAGCTCGACCAGGTGGCGGCGCGGGGTGACACCGGCCTTGGCGAAGTGGCCCGCGAGGGGCTTGTTCACCTTGCGGGGGTCGATCTCGCCGAAGCCGATCTGCACGGCGTCGTAGCCGCTCGCGCTGTCGGCGGTGTGGACCTGGGTCACGACATTGGGCCCGGCCTTGACGACGGTCACCGGAACGATCCGGTTGTTCTCGTCCCAGACCTGGGTCATGCCGAGCTTCTCGCCCAGGATGCCCTTAATCTGCTTTGCCATCTTCGTCGCGCCTCTCAGAGCTTGATCTCGATGTCGACGCCGGCCGGAAGGTCGAGGCGCATCAGCGAGTCAACGGTCTTCGGGGTCGGGTCGAGGATGTCGATCAGACGCTTGTGAGTGCGCATCTCGAAGTGCTCGCGCGAGTCCTTGTACTTGTGCGGCGAGCGGATGACGCAGTACACGTTCTTCTCAGTGGGCAGCGGCACCGGGCCCGCGACCTGCGCACCAGTGCGAATGACGGTCTCGACGATCTTCTTCGCCGAGGAGTCAATCACCTCGTGGTCGTAGGCCTTGAGCCGGATGCGGATCTTCTGTCCCGCCATGGCTACTCAGTAGTCCTTTGTCTCGTCTGCTGCTACTGCTGCCGGCTTCGTCCGGGTGGACTCGTCCGGTGGTGCCTCCGGGTGATTGCCTTCCGACCCACGCGGTCGGGCGTGTCGCACTCCCGCTTGCAAAAATCCGACCCCAGGTTTCCCCGGTATCAGATTTCCGCTGGTTCGGCAGGTCTTGCACCCACCAGGCACCGGATCGAGGCCCCGCTCACGCTTCCCGGAAGATTCCCGTACGTCCGCCCCGCAGCTGCCGCGGTGTCGACTACACACCACTGCATTCACACACAGCACGTGAACACATGAACGGCCATCACGGGAACGACGAGTACATGGGACTCGCTTCCGGTCCTCCCGACGGGAGGCGCGCAGCATCGGCACTCAACCGAGCAACTTGGACATCTTGCCACATCCGGCCCCCGATAAGCCAATCGGGCCGGCCCGCAGTCGCGGACCGGCCCGGGCGTGCTGCCGGTTCCTACTTGGGCGCGGCCGAGGGGTCGCCGTCCTTGGGCTTGGTGGAGAGGTCGTCGAACGGGGCCTTGCGGCCGCACAGCGCCTTCCAGTCCGCCGCCACGATGCCGGCGCACCAGATGTAGCCGTCGTCACCGGTGGGCTGCCAGTCCTTGACGATCGGATCGGCGCAGTTCGTCACCGGGGTGAACTTCGGGCACTTGCCGTCCTGCTTCTTGATCGTGTGCGCCCGCCAGGCGTCCATGCCCATGGTGCCCTTGGCCTGGTCCTCCGGCATGTAGCGGTTGACCGACCAGGAGGCGCCCATGGTGGCGAACAGCGCGACCATGCAGACCATGCCGGCGGCGACCTGCTGGACCACCCGCAGCGGGATCACCCGGGCGGTCGAGCCCTTGGCGGCCAGCACCCGGTTGCCCCAGCCGGAGCCGCGGTTGACCAGCGCCATGATGCCGAGCACGGCCATGATCATCAGGCAGTACATGATGATCCAGGTGGTCCGCGGGTACAGCTGGATCTGCTTGTCGTGCGCCATCCGGCCCGCGTAGTAGAAGCGCAGCAGCCAGGCTCCGACCAGCACGGCGGCGGCGGTCCTGGTCGCGATGTGCCGCAGGCCGAGACCAAGGCCGAGGCCCACGCCGAGCAGGAGCAGCAGGGCGAAGCCGGTCTGGCCGGCGAGCTCGCCGGCCACCGGCCAGTTGTCGACCGTCCAGGTGCCCGAGCGGTCCGACATCCAGCCCATCACGTAGGCCGGGTCGGCGTAGACGGTGATGTAGGCGTAGCGGTCCGGGGTGGAGGCCCCCAGCCGGACGATCTGGTAGAGCAGCGGGGAGCCGACCACCACGAAGCCGGCCAGGGCCGCTCCGGCGTACAGCGCGCCGCGGGTCAGCGCAGCCCGGCCCTTGCGCCAGGGGAAGGCGAACAGCGCGAGCACCAGGACGCCGGGCGCCGACCAGAGGTACCAGCCGGAGTACCAGAGGAACAGCAGGCCGAAGACCACGCCGAAGCCGAGACCGCGCAGCAGCGCCGAGCGGCCGGTGCTCTCGCCGATCCGGCCCAGCGCCCGCAGGAAGGCCGCCAGCAGCGGCACCAGGACGATCATCACCACGTGGCTGTACGGGCGGATCGGGTCGAGGAAGACGACCGCGGCCGGGACGGCGATCAGCAGCGCCCAGAACGGGCGCAGCAGCAGCCGCCAGGCGAGGTAGCTCATCGGACCGACCAGCGCGCTGCACAGGATCTGCAGGTCGTGCAGGGCGAAGCCGGCGCCGCCGCGGCCGCCGTAGCGCAGCTCGGAGAGCGCGGCCATCGCCGCCGGGAAGCCGGGCGGGTAGACGCCCGACATGCCCTTGCCGTCCATGAAGGAGGTGGCCATGTCGATCAGGACGCTCGGGTCGCCCTCCTGGCCGCCGAGCGGCCAGGGGGTGCCGCGCAGCGCCACCACGACGCCGCCGGCGACCACGCCGGTGGACAGGCCGGCCAGCGCGGCGCAGACCAGCCGCTTGACCAGCTGGTGGCGCAGCAGGCTGCCGCGGTAGGCGGTGTAGAGCAGCGCGCCCAGCAGCGGCAGGCCGAGCACCGCCACGTACACCTGCATCTTGGCGAGCCCGCTGACCTGGCCGATCCGGTTGAGCGGATTGACGCTGATGTGCCGGCACAGCAGCGTGTAGCCGAGGGCGGCCGCGATGCTGACGACCACCTCGAGGGCCACCTGGACCCACCTGCGGGACAGCCAGTCGCGCCCGCGCTCCACGGCCGAGCGGGCGGAGCCCGTCGCCGCCTTGGCCGGGCGGCCGTTGCCGCCCGGCTCACTGACCACCTCGGGGGCCAGATCCGTCATGTCAGTCCACTTCTGTCGCGCGCGTCGCCGAGGGAGCGGCCGACGCCGCGTCCACCAAACCTTCACCGTTCACATCTGCCGCAGCGGCCACCGTACCAAGGGCATTCGAGCACCCGACCGGCCCTCCTGCCCGGCCCGCCACCGGATCCTCGATCCATACCATCCGGAAACCGGTCGGACACGGCGAATCGGCCCGCCGTCTTCACACCGGTGGAAATCCCATGGTTCTGTGGCGGATAGCCTTGCCCGGTGACCGTGACAGCACCCGTAACCCCGCTTCCCAGGACCGAGC
Source organism: Kitasatospora sp. NPDC049258 (assembly GCF_040678895.1). NCBI lineage: Bacteria > Bacillati > Actinomycetota > Actinomycetes > Kitasatosporales > Streptomycetaceae > Kitasatospora > Kitasatospora sp. NPDC049258. Next base: position 152,045 of record NZ_JBFAQT010000003.1, on the reverse strand, counting down.
GGCGCTCCCCGCTGCGCCGGCGTGCCGGGTGGCTGGTCCGCGCCCTCGGTCCGGCCGCCGAGATCGCGGCCGCCACCTTCGCCGCCCTGCTGATGGTCTGGCTGGGCCGCCGACTGCACCTCGACCCGATGGAGCGGCTCGACCAGGTGAGCGCGCTGGCCGCGATCCAGCTCCGGCTGCTGGTCCTGCTCGCCGCGGCCGTCACGGTGTACTCGCTGGCCGCCAGGTTCGCCCCGCACCTGGCGCTGCGGGTGAGCGCGGGCTTCGTCGCCGGGCTGGCGACCGGGGTGACCGGGGCCGGCCAGGTGTTCGCGCTGCGCGGCACGACCTGGCCGCTGTACGCGCAGTGGGGCGACGCCGGCCAGCTGCAGATGTGGGCGGACGGCCTGCTGCACAGCGACGGCACGCCACCACCGGCCGAGTACCCGCCGGGCTTCCCGCACCTGCTCGCCTTCACGGCCCAGCACTTCTTCTCCGGTGACGTCCCGCACGCGATGAAGTGGCTGATGATCTTCTTCGTGGCGCTGTCCGGGCCCGCCGGCTACCTGGCCTGGCGGCTGCTGCTGCCGCCGCTGTGGGCGCTCGGCGTCGGTGTGACGGCCACCCTTCCGGTGGTCGACCCGTACAAGTCGTACTCGCAGATCGTGCTGGTGGTCGTGATCCCGGTGGTCGGCAAGCTGGTCCAGGTGATCCAGCGGTCCGGCGATCTGAGCCGGCGGCGGGCCGCGGGCACCGGCGCGGGGCTGGGCGTGCTGCTCGCCGCGCTGTTCCTGCTGTACGCGGGCTGGTTCGTCTGGTCCTCGATCGGCGCCGTGGTGGCGGTCGGCTTCGCGCTGTACCTGGTGACCCGGGAGGCCGGCCGGCGGGGCCTGCTCACCGCGCTGGTGGTGCTCGGGGCCACCGCCGCCGCGTTCCTGCTGGTGGCCGGCCGGTACCTGGTGTCGCTGCTGTCCGCGAGCGGGGCGACCAAGGACACCTACCTCTACTTCGACACCTTCACCGACCCGGCCTACTTCGCGATGTGGGGCGGCACCTACCCCGGCGCCCAGCGCACGGCCGGCCTGCCGCCGCTGGGCGAGCTCGGCGGGGTGGGCCTGTTCACCATCGTGCTGGTGGCCGGCCTGGGCGTGGCGCTGGCCCTCGGGATCCGGCAGGCCGCGGTGCTGTCCACCGCCGCCTGCACGGCCAGCGCCTTCCTGCTGCGCTACTGGTACGCCTCGCAGATGTCCCAGGAGAAGCTGGTGCAGCTCTACCCGCGGACCAGCGTGCAGATCATGTACTGCCTGGTCGCGCTCTGCGGCCTGGCCGCGCTGGTGGCCTCCGAGCGGGTCTCGGCCTGGGCCCGGGGGCTCGGCGAGGCGGCGCCGGTGCGGATCCGGCGCCGGCCGGTGGCCCGGCGCGCGGTCGCGGTGGGCGCGCTGTCCGCGCTCGGCCTGCTGTTCGGCCTGGCCGGCTCGGCCACGGCCAACGCCTACCTCCCCGAGCACCCGGACAAGAACTCGGTCGGCCAGTACTCCTGGGTCTCCCACGTGATCCGGCAGTCGAACGGGAAGTGCCCCAAGTACATGCCCAAGGGCAGCACCTGCGAGCCGTACGTGCCGCCCAAGCGCGCGACGGACCCCCCGAAGCCCTGACCGTACGGCGATGGCCCGTGCCCCCGGTCCGCGGACCGGGGGCACGGGCCATCGCCGTGTACGGGTGGGCTCAGCCGCGCTCGCCGGACGTGAAGGCGTGCCGGGCCAGCACCCGGGCGCCGTCGCGCTGACCGCGCTTGAGCGCGCCGGGCAGCATGGTGAGCGCGTGGAACCGGGAGGCGCTGTGGAATCGGGCGGCCTTGGCCGCCTTCGACCAGCCACGGGCGTCCATCCGGTCGGCCACGGCCGAGAAGTACCGCTCCGCCTCGGTGAAGCGGGTGCCGGAGAACGCCTGCACCGAGGACTCGCTGACCGCGTGCCGCCGGTACCGGAAGACGGTGGTGGAGTTGTCGATCACCATCTGCTCGCCCAGCTCCAGCAGGTCCACCACCAGGGCGAGGTCCTGGATGACCGAATAGTCGTCCCGGAAGTTCACCGAGCGCAGTGCCTCGCCCCGCCAGGTGATGGACGGGAAGTAGAGCCAGTTGCCGCGCAGCACGCTGACGGCCAGCTCCTCACCGGCCATCAGCCGGCGGCCCTTCACCTGCGGCGCGTAGAGCAGCCGCTTGGTGTTGTCCGCCAGGCCGGAGGTGACCTTGCCCTCGCCGTCGATCACCTCGACGCCGGGCTGGACCATGCCGGCTCCCGGGTTCTCCTTGAGGATGGCGCGGACGGTCTCCAGGTAGTGCGGGTGCAGCAGGTCGTCGCAGCCCATGATCACCACGTGGTCGGCCTCGGAGAGCTCGACGCACTTCTGGAAGTTCTTGGTGATGCCCAGGTTCTGCTCGTTGCGCCGGTAGTGCACCCGGTCGTCGCCGAGCTCGGCGAACCAGCCCGGGACCTCCGGCTCCTTGCCGTCGTCGATGACGACCAGCCGGAAGTCCGGGTCGGTCTGCGCCAGCACGCTGCGCACCGCGTCCTGCATCAGCCGGACGTCCCCGTAGTAGGGGAGCATGAAGTCGAACGTGCCCACGGGTCAGGCCTTCAGGGACTCGGAGGACGCCGGGACGGCAGCGTCCGGGCCGAGCCGCTCGTCGTTGCTGCGCACGCCCTCGTTGATGGCGACCGTGCGGGCCAGGTCGGTGAGCTTCTTCTCCAGCGAACGGAAGCGCAGGAAGGTGTTCAGGGTCAGGAAGCCCATCCCGAGCACCATCACGTACAGCACCAGGTCGGTGCCGCGGCCGACGCCGAGCTGCTGGGCGAACCAGGTCACGTCGGTCGGGCGGAGCACCGCGTACACGTTGACGATGACGAACACCGAGAACGCGATCCGCTTCCAGGCCCGGGTGTTGGCCCGGTCCCAGCGGCGGATGAACATCAGCGCCAGCGACAGCGATCCCACGATGAGGACCAGCTGGATCCAGAAGTACTTCATCGGCGGCCACGCTCCCGCAACGAGATGTCGAAGATGATGTTGACGCCGTTGATCAGGGACTGGCCCTTGGCGCGCGAGTATTCGGTGTACAGGATGTCGACCGGCAGTTCCGCGACCCGCAGGTCGGAGCCGGCCAGGAAGCTCACGATCTCCGAGGCGTGGGCCATGCCGTTCATCGTGATGCGCAGCCGGCCGGCCGCCTCACGGTTGAGCACCCGCAGGCCGTTGTGGGCGTCGGTCAGCTTGAGCTTGCGGGCGGTGGGGCTGACCGCGGCGGCGGTGCGCAGCACCACGCGCTTGATCCACGGCACCTGGCCGTTCTGCTCGATGAAGCGGGAGCCCAGCACCACGTCGGCGACACCGGAGCGGAGCAGCTCGACCATCTTCTCCACGTCGGCGGTCTGGTGCTGGCCGTCCGCGTCGAAGGTCGCGAAGTAGGTCGCGCCGGGCTGCGCCAGCGCGTACTTCAGACCGGTCTGCAGCGCCGCGCCCTGGCCGAGGTTGACCGGGTGCCGCACCAGGTGGGCACCGGTGGTCGCGATGTGCTGCGCGGAGTCGTCGGTGCTGCCGTCGTCGACGACGACGATGTTGGGGAACGTCTTGCGGGCCCCCTCCACCACGTCGGCGATCACCTGGCCCTCGTTATAGGCCGGGATCACCAGCCAGACATCGTCATTTTGGGACACAGGGGCTCCAGCGTCGGGATGTGGCGCGTCCGAGCGCGCGGTGATCGTTCGGTCGTCGGGGGTGGGCACGGTCACTCTCCGACCGCGCCCGCGCCCAGGGGGCTCGGGGTGTCCGTGTGGCCGGAACCGGCAGGGGTCTTCGTGGTCGCCCCCGGGAAGCTCAGCCTGAGCGCGGTCAGCATACCGAGGACCGTCACCACGGAGCCTGCCAGGTAGGCCAGGATGACACGGGTGGCGACCTCGCCGGGGGTGAAGGTGACCCCGATCAGCACCGCGGTGCCCACGGCCCAGCAGAGCAACTGGAGGTTGTGCCGCTTGAATACCATCAGTGCCTGGCCGAGCACCATCGCGAACATGTACGCCACGGTACCCGCGGACAACAGGAAGAAGTCGAGGCAGCCGAGCACCGGCTGGGCACCGAACAGCACGCCGATCAGCCACGGGCCGAGGATGGTCGCCGGGATGCCGCCGAGCACGCCGAGCGCGCCGACCACCACCCCGATCCGGCGCAGCATCGCGGTGAAGGCGGCGCGGTCGCCGGCCGCGATGGCCGCCGAGAGCCCGCTGAGCAGCGAGGCCTGCAGCGAGCCGAACACGAACAGCGGCACCCGGGCCAGCACCAGGGCGTTCAGCAGGGCGGCGATCAGCGCGCTGTCGGACGGGGCGAGCAGCTTGGTGCTCACCACCGCGGCGTTGACCACCACCTGGGAGAGCAGGGTGGACAGGATCAGCAGGCCGAGCCCGCCGCACAGCTCGCGCCAGGCGATCTGCGGGCCGGGGCGCAGCCCGCGCAGCAGCGGCGGCAGGGTGGCGAGCATCGCCACCACCGGCGCCACCGCCAGCACCAGGCTGAAGGCGAGGGCGGAGTGCAGCCCGGCCACCGAGCAGCCGAACGCCAGCACGATCCGCAGGCCGCCGTCCAGGCCGAGCTGGGTGCCGTAGGCGCCGAAGCGGCCCAGACCGGCCAGCACACCACGGGTGAGGTAGCAGACGGCCATTCCGGTGAAGGCGCCGCCGAGTGCGGCCACCAGGGCGCGGTCGCCGTGGAACAGCGCGTCGGAGATCGGGCCGGCACCGAGGCCGAGGACGAGCAGGGTGGTGCCCAGCAGGGCCGCGGTCAGCACGGTGGCGCGGCGCAGGACCGGCGCCGCGCCGTGCCCGAGCACCGCGCGGGCGGCGACGATCCGGGTGAGCTCCTGCTCGACCGGGAAGAAGACGCCGATGCCGATCGACATCACGATCGTCCACAGCACCGAGACGTTCGCCATGTCGTCGGCGGACAGGCTGTGCCCGGCCACCCCGAGGTGCACGTACGAGGCGGCCCCGAGTATCACGGTGCCGCCGGCCACCGCGAGGGTGCCCGGCGGCAGTGCCGCGGAGAGCTTGTCCAGCAGCTTTCTCATCAGGAGCTGCCGCCCGCGACCGTGCCGTGGGCGGCGGCGCCGAGTGCCGCGAGGGCCGGGGTCCGCAGGGCCTCGGCGAGCTGCTCCTGCCAGTCGGCCAGCGGGGGCAGGCCTGCCTGCGCCCAGCCCTCGTGGCCCAGCACGCTGAACGCCGGGCGGACGGCGGGGCGGACGAAGGCCGCGGAGGTGGTCGGACGGATCCGCTCCGGGTCCAGCCCGCTCAGCCGGTAGCTCTCCCGGGCCAGGCCGAACCAGGTGGTGCGACCGCTCGCGGTGCCGTGGTAGACCCCGGCCGGCGCCCGGCCGGCCAGGGCGGCCCGGCCGAGCTCGACCAGGCGGACGGCCAGCGCGTACGACCAGGTCGGCTGCCCGTGCTGGTCGTCGACCACGTCCAGGGTGTCCCGCTGGGCGGCGAGCTTGAGCATGGTGGCGACGAAGTTCGGCCCGTGCTGGCCGTACAGCCAGGCGGTGCGGACGGTGTAGCCGTGCTCGGGGAGCAGCTCGGCGACCGCCTGCTCCCCCACCAGCTTGCCGCGGCCGTACGCGTTGACCGGGGAGGTCGCGGCGGTCTCGGCGTAGGGCTCGGTGGCGTCCCCGGGCAGCACGTAGTCGGTCGACACGTGCAGCAGCCGGGCGCCGGTCTTGGCGCAGGCGGCCGCGAGGTGCCGGACCCCGGTGCCGTTGACGGCGGTGGCGGCCTCCTCGGCCGTCTCCGCGCCGTCCACGTCGGTCCAGGCGGCGCAGTTCACGACCAGGTCGTGGCCCTCGACGGCGGCCAGCACGGCCGCGGCGTCGGTGATGTCGAGGTCGGCCCGGCCGAGCGCGGTGACCTCGGCGGTCGGGTCGGCACCGAGCACGGCCAGGACGTCCTGGCCGAGCATCCCGGCCGCACCGGTGACCAGCCAGCGGGTCGTGCCCGAGGAGTTCGCGGTCACTTGGCCAGGGCCGCCTTCGCCTTGAGCGGCTCCCACCAGGCGCGGTTCTCGCGGTACCAGGCGATGGTCGCGGCGAGGCCGTCCTCGAACCGGACCTGCGGCTCGTAGCCGAGCTCGGTGCGGATCTTGCTGATGTCCAGGGAGTAGCGCAGGTCGTGGCCCTTGCGGTCCTCGACCGGCTCGACCATGTCCCAGCTCGCGCCGGCCGCGTCCAGCAGCAGGCCGGTGAGCTCCTTGTTGGTGATCTCGGTGCCGCCGCCGATGTTGTAGACCTCGCCGGCGCGGCCGCCGCGCATCACCAGCTCGATGCCCCGGCAGTGGTCCGAGACGTGCAGCCAGTCGCGGATGTTGCCGCCGTTGCCGTACAGCGGGACCTTGAGGCCGTCGATCAGGTTGGTGGTGAAGAGCGGGATGACCTTCTCGGGGAACTGGTAGTGCCCGTAGTTGTTGGAGCAACGGGTCACCACCACGTCCATGCCGTGGGTGCGGTGGTACGCCAGCGCCAGCAGGTCGGAGCCGGCCTTCGAGGAGGAGTACGGGGAGTTGGGGGCCAGCGGCCACTCCTCCGTCCAGGAACCCTCGCTGATCGAGCCGTAGACCTCGTCGGTGGAGACGTGCACGAAGCGGCCGACGCCGTGCTTGCGGGCCGCGTCCAGGAGCACCTGGGTACCGACCACGTTGGTCATCACGAACGGGCCGGCGCCGGCGATCGAGCGGTCCACGTGGGACTCGGCGGCGAAGTGCACGACCACGTCGTGACCGGCCATCACCTGGTCGACGGCCTCCGGGTCGCAGATGTCGCCCTTGACGAAGGCGTAGCCCGCGTGGCCCGCCACCGGCGCCAGGTTGGCCTCGACCCCGGAGTAGGTCAGCTTGTCGAAGACCGTGATCTGGGCTGCGGAGTCTGCTCCCAACAGCTGGCGGACGAATTCTGAACCGATGAAGCCGGCACCGCCGGTCACGAGGATGCGCATAGTACGGCAAGTCTAGCGGCACTGTCCGGGCCTCTCGGACCCGGGCCTCGGGGCGGGGCCGGCTCTCGCATAAGGTGCTCCCATGCGTGGAATCCTCTTGGCCGGTGGCACCGGATCACGACTGTGGCCGCTGACCCGGGCAGTCTCGAAGCAGCTCCTGCCCGTCTTCGACAAGCCGATGATCTACTACCCGCTCTCCACCCTGGTGATGGCGGGGATCAGCGAGATCCTGATCATCACGACCCCCGCCGACCGGGACCAGTTCGAGCGCCTGCTCGGCGACGGCTCGCAGTTCGGCCTGCGCCTGGAGTACGCCGTCCAGGAGAAGCCCGAGGGCATCGCCCAGGCCTTCGTCCTGGGCGCCGACTTCATCGGCGACCAGCCGGTGGCGCTCATCCTGGGCGACAACATCTTCCACGGCAGCGGCCTCGGCACCCGGCTGGCCGAGCACACCGCGGCCAAGGGCGGCCGGGTCTTCGCCTACCCGGTGGCCGACCCGACCGCGTACGGGGTGGTGGAGTTCGACGAGAGCGGCCAGGCCATCTCGATCGAGGAGAAGCCCACCGAGCCCAAGTCGCGGTACGCCGTGCCGGGGCTCTACTTCTACGACAACCGCGTGGTCGAGATCGCCCGGGACCTCAAGCCGAGCGCCCGCGGCGAGCTGGAGATCACCGCCGTCAACGAGGCGTACCTGCAGGCCGGCGAGCTCCAGGTGACCATCCTGGACCGGGGCACCGCGTGGCTGGACACCGGCACCTTCGTCTCGATGGTGCAGGCCTCGGAGTTCGTCCGGGTGATCGAGGAGCGCCAGGGCTTCAAGATCGGCTGCATCGAGGAGGCGGTCTGGCGGGCCGGCCTGATCTCCGCCGAGCAGCTGCGCGACCTCGCGGAGCCGCTGCTCAAGAGCGGCTACGGCGAGTACCTGATCCGTCTGCTCGAAGAGGAGAACGCCCGGTGAAGATCCAGGAGCTCGGCATCGAGGGCGCCTTCGAGATCACCCCGCAGCTGCACGGCGACCCGCGCGGTCTGTTCACCGAGTGGTACCGGTTCGACCGGCTCGCCGAGGTGGTCGGGCACCCGCTCCGGCTCGCCCAGGCCAACCTCTCGGTCTCCGCGCGCGGCGTGGTCCGCGGCATCCACTTCGCCGACGTGCCGCCCGGCCAGGCCAAGTACGTGACCTGCGTGCGCGGCGCCGTGCTGGACGTGATCGTGGACCTGCGGGTGGGCTCCCCCACCTTCGGCCGCTGGGAGGGCGTGCGCCTCGACGACGTGGACCGCCGCGCGGTCTACATCCCGGAGGGCCTCGGCCACGGCTTCTGCGCCCTGAGCGACGACGCCACGCTGTCCTACCTCTGCTCGGAGCCGTACAACCCGACCGGCGAGCACTCGGTGCACCCGCTCGACCCGGACCTGGGCATCGAGTGGCCGGCCGAGCTGCCCCAGCTCTCCGACCGCGACGCGGCGGCCCCCTCGCTGGCCGACGCGATCAGCACCGGCCTGCTGCCGCAGTACGACGCCTGCAAGGCGTTCACCGAGTCCCTGCGCACCCAGGGCTGAGCACCGGCCGCCGGACCACCACGAAGGACCCGCCCGTACGGGCGGGTCCTTCCTCGTTCCCGGCTGCGTAGGCTCCGCCCCCGGCCGTTCGGTGCTCCACCGGCGGGCGCCCGGGCGACCCCGCGGGCGGGGCGCCGGGAGCACGGGTAAGGGCCCGGTGAACACCCTCGCGGGTGTTCACCGGGCCCTTGGAAGCCCTGGTCAGGCGATCGTCAATTACTTGATGATCTTGGTGACCTGGCCGGCGCCGACGGTCCGGCCACCCTCACGGATGGCGAACTTGAGGCCCTCCTCCATGGCGATCGGCTGGATCAGCGCGACCGTCATACCGGTGTTGTCGCCCGGCATGACCATCTCGGTGCCCTCGGGGAGGGTCACGACGCCGGTCACGTCCGTGGTACGGAAGTAGAACTGCGGGCGGTAGTTGTTGAAGAACGGGGTGTGACGGCCACCCTCGTCCTTCGACAGGATGTAGGCCTGGGCCTCGAAGTCGGTGTGCGGCGTGACCGAACCCGGCTTGATGATGACCTGGCCGCGCTCGACGTCCTCGCGCTTGATGCCACGGAGGAGCAGACCGACGTTCTCGCCTGCCTGGCCCTCGTCGAGCAGCTTGCGGAACATCTCGATGCCGGTGACCGTGGTGGTGGTCTTGGTCTCCTTGATGCCGATGATGTCGACAGTCTCGTTGACCTTGAGGACACCACGCTCGATGCGGCCGGTGACGACGGTGCCACGACCGGTGATCGTGAAGACGTCCTCGATCGGCATCAGGAACGGGAGGTCGACCTCGCGCGCCGGGGTCGGGATGGCCTCGTCCACGGCCGCCATCAGGCCGAGGAGCTTCTGGCCCCACTCGGCGTCGCCCTCGAGCGCCTTCAGCGCCGAGACGCGCACGACCGGCAGGTCGTCGCCCGGGAACTCGTACTCCGAGAGGAGCTCACGGACCTCGAGCTCGACGAGCTCCAGGATCTCCTCGTCGTCCACCATGTCGGACTTGTTCAGCGCGACGACGATGTAGGGAACACCGACCTGGCGGGCCAGGAGGACGTGCTCCTTGGTCTGCGGCATCGGGCCGTCGGTGGCGGCGACCACCAGGATGGCGCCGTCCATCTGGGCGGCACCGGTGATCATGTTCTTGATGTAGTCAGCGTGACCCGGGCAGTCGACGTGGGCGTAGTGACGCGCCTCAGTCTGGTACTCGACGTGCGCGATCGAGATGGTGATACCGCGCTGACGCTCCTCCGGGGCCTTGTCGATCTGGTCGAACGGCGTGAAGGGGTTGATCTCCGGGTACGCGTCGTGCAGCACCTTGGTGATGGCCGCGGTAAGGGTCGTCTTACCGTGGTCGATGTGACCGATGGTGCCGATGTTGACGTGGGGCTTCGTCCGCTCGAACTTCGCCTTCGCCACTGCAGTCCTCCTGAGGACAGTTCTGTACGCCGTACGACGTCAGTTGGTCTTTGATCGGGTTGGGTACGGGGCGCTGGGTTGCGCCCCATGCCGTCCCGCGGGTGGGGGCGGAGGGCCCCGGGGGGATCTGGGTAGATCCCCCCGGTTCACCTCCTAATAGCCTAAGGGGTCCCGAAACGTCCCGATTGCGGGAGGCTCCGGCCCGGGCAGGGAACCGGTGTGGACCGGTCCTTACTCGCCCTTGGCCTTGGCGATGATGTCGTCCGCCACGTTCCGCGGAACCTCGGCGTACGAGTCGAACTGCATCGAGTAGCTTGCGCGACCAGAGGTCTTGCTGCGCAGGTCACCGACGTAGCCGAACATCTCGGAGAGCGGCACAAGCGCCTTGACGACGCGAGCACCGTGACGCTCCTCCATGGCCCGGATCTGGCCACGGCGGGAGTTGATGTCGCCGATCACATCGCCCATGTAGTCCTCGGGCGTGGTGACCTCGACGGCCATCATCGGCTCGAGCAGGGCGGGGGACGCCTTGCGGGCGCCCTCCTTGAAGGCCATCGAGCCGGCGATCTTGAACGCGAGCTCGGAGGAGTCGACGTCGTGCGAGGCACCGTCGAGCAGCGTCACGCGGACACCCTGCAGGGCGTAACCCGCGAGCACACCGAACTCCATGGCCTCCTGGCAGCCGGCGTCGACCGAAGGGATGTACTCCTTCGGCACGCGGCCACCGGTGACCTTGTTCACGAACTCGTAGCCCTCGCCGGACTCGAGCGGCTCGATCGCGATCTGGATCTTCGCGAACTGGCCGGAACCACCGGTCTGCTTCTTGTGCGTGTAGTCGATGCGCTCGACGGCCTTGCGGATCGTCTCGCGGTACGCGACCTGCGGCTTGCCGACGTTGGCCTCGACCTTGAACTCACGCTTCATACGGTCGACCAGCACCTCGAGGTGCAGCTCGCCCATACCCGCGATGATGGTCTGGCCGGTCTCCTCGTCGGTGTTGACCTGGAAGGACGGGTCCTCCTCGGCCAGCCGCTGGATCGCGGTGCCCAGACGCTCCTGGTCACCCTTCGACTTCGGCTCGATCGCGACGCGGATGACCGGGGCCGGGAAGTCCATGGACTCCAGGATGACCGGCTGCTTCTCGTCGGACAGGGTCTCGCCGGTGGTGGTCTGCTTGAGACCCATGACGGCGACGATGTCGCCGGCGCCCACCGAGTCGATCTCCTCACGCTTGTTCGCGTGCATCCGGTAGATCTTGCCGATGCGCTCCTTGCGGCCCTTCACCGAGTTGAGGACGGCGGTGCCGGCCTCGAGGCGCCCGGAGTAGACCCGGACGAAGGTGAGCTTGCCCAGGTGCGGGTCGGACATGATCTTGAACGCGAGCGCGGCGAGCGGCTCGTCGTCCGAAGCCTGGCGGACGATCTTCTCTTCGTCGTTGCCCGGCTTGGTGCCCTCGATGCCCTCGATGTCGAGCGGCGACGGCAGGTACTTCACGACCGCGTCGAGCAGGGGCTGAACGCCCTTGTTCTTGAACGCGGAGCCGCAGAAGATCGGCGTGAAGGAGGAGTCCAGGGTGCCCTTGCGGATCGCGGCGATCAGCAGCTCCTCGGGGATGTCCTCGCCCTCGAGGGCGAGCTCCATCACCTCGTCGCTGACGTTCGACACGGTGTCCAGCAGCGCCTCGCGGTACTCGGCGGCCTTCTCGGCGAGGTCGGCCGGGATGTCGACGGTGTCGTACATCTCGCCCTTGGTGGCCTCGGGGGACCAGACCAGCGCCTTCATCTTGACCAGGTCGACGACGCCGACGAAGTCGGCCTCGGCACCGATCGGGAGCTGCATGACCAGCGGGGTCGCGCCGAGGCGGTCCACGATGGTCTGGACGCAGAAGTAGAAGTCCGCGCCCGTGCGGTCCAGCTTGTTGATGAAGCAGATGCGCGGGACGCCGTAGCGGTCAGCCTGCCGCCACACGGTCTCGGACTGGGGCTCGACACCGGCGACGCCGTCGAACACCGTCACGCCACCGTCGAGCACGCGCAGCGAACGCTCCACCTCGACGGTGAAGTCGACGTGGCCCGGGGTGTCGATGATGTTGATGGTGTTGTCAACGCCGTCGAGCGCCCAGTGACAGGTCGTCGCGGCCGACGTGATCGTGATGCCGCGCTCCTGCTCCTGCTCCATCCAGTCCATGGTGGCAGCGCCATCGTGGACCTCACCGATCTTGTACGAGACACCGGTGTAGAACAGGATCCGCTCGGTGGTGGTGGTCTTGCCCGCGTCGATGTGCGCCATGATCCCGATGTTGCGGACCTTGGCCAGGTCAAGGGAGGTTGCAGCCATGGTGGCTCGTTCTCTCTCTGTCTAGTGACGGGGTTCGGACTACCAGCGGTAGTGCGCGAAGGCCTTGTTGGACTCGGCCATCTTGTGCGTGTCCTCGCGACGCTTCACCGAAGCGCCCAGACCGTTGCTGGCGTCGAGGATCTCGTTGAGCAGACGCTCGGTCATGGTCTTCTCGCGACGGGCGCGGGAGTAACCGACCAGCCAGCGCAGCGCCAGGGTGTTGGCGCGGCCCGGACGGACCTCGACCGGCACCTGGTAGGTGGCGCCACCGACACGGCGGGACTTGACCTCGAGGGTCGGCTTGACGTTCTCCAGCGCGCGCTTGAGCGCGATCACCGGGTCGGCGCCGGTCTTCTCACGGACACCCTCGAGGGCGCCGTAGACGATCCGCTCGGCGGTGGAGCGCTTGCCGTGCAGCAGGATCTTGTTGACCAGCGAGGTCACCAGCGGGGAGCCGTAAACCGGGTCGATGATGACCGGGCGCTTCGGGGCGGGGCCCTTACGAGGCATTCTTACTTCTCCTTCTTGGCGCCGTAGCGGCTGCGGGCCTGCTTGCGGTTCTTGACACCCTGGGTGTCGAGGGAACCGCGGATGATCTTGTAGCGGACACCAGGAAGGTCCTTCACACGACCACCGCGCACCAGCACGATGGAGTGCTCCTGCAGGTTGTGGCCCTCGCCCGGGATGTAAGCGGTGACCTCGATCCCGCTGGTGAGGCGCACACGGGCGACCTTACGAAGCGCCGAGTTCGGCTTCTTCGGGGTGGTCGTGTACACACGCGTGCAGACCCCACGGCGCTGCGGGGAGCCCTTCAGCGCGGGAGTCTTGTTCTTCTCGACCTTGTCCTGCCGGCCCTTTCGGACCAGCTGCTGGATCGTAGGCACCGTTTCTCCGTTTTCTGTGTGCCAAGGCTGGGTGTAACTAACCTGCGGTGTTCCCTCCACTCACCGACCCACGCGGTCGGGTGTGTTGGGCCTCTTCGGGGGAAGAATCGCGGAATCCCATGAGCTGATGTGCAGCGACCACGCGGGCGGAGCGGGTGAACCACTCCGGAACGGCGACCGGTCTGCTGGCACGCACAAGGACCCGGGCACACCCCAGGCACAAGGTCAGAGCGTACCTAGCGCATCGGCGGCGGTCAAAACAAATGCATCGCCGCAGGTCGCGCCCGTTATGGGATTCACGCCGTCAGGAGTGCCCCGGCGGCGGCCGCCACTACCACAGATCGGTGGCGGCCGCATGCCGGGACACGGCGGGTCAGCCGATCGACGCCATCCGGCGGGCCCGGCGGGAGGGACGGCCCCCGCGCAGCGGTCCGTCCGCCTCGGTCGACGGACGGTCGCTCACCAGCACCGGGAGGACCACGGCGAAGGCCGCCAGGGTGTACACGACGGTCCACAGCACCCAGCCGCCGGGCGGGGCCCAGTGCGCGTGCAGCGGCAGCCAGGGGCCCCAGAGGCCGACCGCGAACCGGCGCAGCGTCCAGAAGAACGCCGCCGCGTCGGCGACCGCCAGCCCGGTGGCCGCGGCGGCCACCAGCCGGCGCCAGGGCAGCCCCTGGCCGGGGGCGCGGCTGGCGCAGATCATGGCGCACATCAGCGGCAGGCCCACCGCGAAGGGCAGCAGGTAGCGGCCCTGCCAGATCATGCCGACCTTCTCGGCCTGGCTGCCCTGGGCGATGGCCGGCACCAGCACGATGGCGATCAGCATGCCGACCACCGCCAGCGCGGCGCGCTTGCGGCCGAAGGACAGCCCGAGCACCACCAGGGTGGCCAGGACACCCGTCCAGATGGTCAGGCTGAGGGTCGGCGCCGCCGGGTCCAGCCAGCCGAAGAAGCCCAGCATCTGGGTGATGTAGGTCGGGGTGTTGCTGATCGTCTCCCGGGCGGCGGAGCTCTTGGTGAGCCCCTCCCAGACGTGGATCACCGAGTGGTCCGGGTGGGCCGCCGTCCACAGCAGCGAACCGGCCGCGGACAGCACCAGCAGGGCCGTCCAGACCCAGAGGATCTTGCGGCGGAGCACCATCCGCACCACACCGCGCTGCCGGATCAGCAGGCCGAAGGCGAGCGCCCCGGCGAACCAGATCAGGCCGAGCGGCCTTATGTTGATCAGCACCAGACCGCCGATGCCCAACCGGGCGAGCCGGCGGTTGAGCAGCAGCGGGTCGGGCGACATCAGCACCGACAGCAGCGCCGTCCAGACCAGGATCCCGGCGGCGATCTCGCCACCGCTCGGGTTCTCCATGCCGGCCATGAACAGGGCCATCGGGGTGGCGGCGGCGAACACGCCGAGCAGGGCGGGCGAGCGCCGGCGCCACTCGGCGGCCGTGACCACGGCGCTGGCCAGCAGCGCCGCGCAGAGCACCGCGGACATCAGCCGCATCAGGTAGAGCCCGTCGGGCCCGTCGACCAGCAGGCTGGGCCAGCCGGTCGCCAGGTAGTACGCGGGGTGGTAGCGGCCGGCGGCGGTGGTGACCTGGGTGAGCTTCTCGGAGCCGTCCAGCGGCGGTGCGCAGGAGGCGTCCGGGCGGTCCTCGCCGGTGTAGCACTCGTGCACGGTCTTCAGCTGCTGGTACCACTCCGGCAGCTGGACCCCGGTCTCGGCGAACAGGCCGTCGGTGCCGGCGACCCGGTGCGGCACCATCACCTCGGGGCCGCCGATCTGGCCCCGGGCGACCGCCGCCGCCCGGATGAAGTGGGCGTACTCGTCCGGGCCATCGCCTATCGGCGTGGCCATGGCCCAGGATCCGGCGAGCGTGAAGAAGAGGGCGAAGGCGACCGCCCAGAGACGCTTCGGCGTCCCGGCCGACCAGTCGGCCAGCCGCCGCAGTGCCGTGTTCATCCTCTGGACTCCCTCATCGGATGTAGCCGAGCCAGCTCTGGTCGCCGTCCTTGGAGCACTTGCCCTCGGGGGCGAACTTCGGGCAGCTGCCGTCCAGCTTGCGCACCGTGTGCGACACCCACGGCAGGATCCGGTAGGTGCCGTCCTGGCCCGGCATGTAGCGGTCGGCCATCGAGGAGGAGACCGTGCCGAGCAGCAGCAGCAGCCCGCACAGAGTACCGATCACGGCGGCCGGACGGCCCGGGACCCCGATGCTCCCGCCGAGCAGGGCCGGCCCGCCGCCGCCCGCGGCCGGGACGGCCCCGGACCGGCGTTCGGCCAGCCGCAGCGAGATCAGGTGGGCCACCAGGCCGCAGAGGATCATCCCGCAGTACAGCAGCTGGTTGTTGGTACGGGTGTAGAGCTGCACGGTCATCGTCTCGTACATGTGCGAGGCGATGTACATCCGCATCACCCAGGCGCTGAGGAACATCGCCACGATGGTGATCACCATCGGCTTGCGGAAGCCCATCCAGACCGCGGCGCCCAGGCAGACGAAGGTCAGCACGGCGAACAGCCCGACCCCGCCGAACTCGCCCGGCGGGGGCCAGTCGCCCACCTTGCCCGGCATGTCGGTGCGCCACATCAGGTAGTACGCCGGGTCGGTGAAGTTGTCGAAGCGGAAGACGTAGTCCTTGGTGGCCTGGCCCTCGGTCAGCATCACCAGCAGGTAGCGGCCCGCGACCACCAGGAAGGCCGCCAGGGTCGCGGCCATGAACGACAGGCCCTTGAGCCGGCCGGCCCGCCAGGGGAAGTAGACCAGGACCGCGAACAGCACCCCCGCCGCGCTCCACAGGAACCAGCCGGAGTAGGTGAGGAACAACACCCCGAGCAGCGCGCCGAGGCCGGCGCCCTTGAGCAGGAGGGAGCGCCAACTCGCCGTCCCGCTGGCCCGCAGCGCCACCACCAGCGCCACCAGCGTCGGCACCAGCAGCACCAGCACGGTCTGGCTGTACGGCTTGTAGGCGTCGATCAGGGTGAAGGCCGGGACCACGCCGAAGGCGAGCGCCCGGATCGGGCTGAGCAGCATCCGCCAGGCCAGGTAGACCAGCGGTCCGAAGGCGGCGGCGCCGAGGATCTGGAGGTCCTTGAACGCGTAGGCGGTGTTGCCGCCGTGGAACCACTCGGCGTAGTAGCCGAGGGTGTAGAGCGGCAGTGGCGGGTAGACCGGCGACGGCGAGGGCAGCCCGTGCGCCACCGCCTGCGCCCACTCGACGATCCGGCCGCTGTCACCGTTCAGGCCGAACATCGGCCAGGGGGTGCCCAGCAGCGCGACCACCGCGCCGGCCGCGACGAAGCCGCTGGCCAGGCCCGCCACCCCGGCGCTGGCGATCCGGGTCGCGAGGTCGAAGTGCCGGCCGCGGCGCAGGCGCATCGCCAGCGCCACCACACCGACCAGCAGCAGGCCGAGCACCGCGAACCGCAGCTGGATCGCGGCCAGGCCGCTGACCTGGGCGATCCGGTTGAGCGGGTCGAGCTTGAAGCTGCGGGCGAGCAGCGGGAGCAGCAGCGCGCCGGCGAAGGCCACCGCCGCCTCCAGCGCCAGCAGGGCGGCCTTGCGCGGGACGACGGTGGGCGTCCGCCTCTGGTGTCGGTGCACGGTGGCCCCGCTCGGGGAGCCCGGGCGGCTGTCCGCCGAGCCCTCGGTCGCGACTGTCACTGCGGGATTCCCTCACTGCCGGTGGGTTCGTTGCCGGTGGATTCACAGCAAGCCACCGGGCGACTCCGGGCCCGTCTCCCGCACGGCTCCGGACCAGGGCGGTAAGGGTGTGGGGGGACAGCCTTGGCACTTGCTCGCTGGCATCCTAACCGGCCGACCCGCCGGGACCGGCCGCGCCCCGGCCTTGGCGCGCAAGGCCCCAGGCGCGGTCGGGCGCCGGCAGAGAACGCCGCGGGGCGCCGGGAAACGGCGCCGCGTGGCGCTAGGAAACGGCGCTGCCGAGCACCCCGAGCACCAGGAGCAGCCCCCACCCCGCGGTGCACAGCCAGCCGATCACCAGACCGGCCCCGGCCATGCCGTCGCCCTCCTCGCCCGACCTGCGGATCTGGGACTTGGCCAGGTGCCCGGTGATCACCGCGGGCACCGCGGTGCTGCCGAAGGACACCAGGCAGAACAGCCCGAGGACCAGCGAGGCGATCGCGAGCCGGTTGGTCGCCGCCGGTGGCGGTGGGGGCGGTGCCAGGAAGGTCTGCGGCACCGGCTGCGCCAGCGCGGTGACGAACGGCACCGGCATCGGCCCGGCCGGCAGGTCCGCCACCAGCTGGCTGAGCTGCCCGTACGTCTGTGCCTGGTGGACCGCGTCGAAGCGCTGGGAGTACTCCTCGGCGGACAGCCGGCCCTCGGCGTAGGCGGCCTTGAGCACGTCGACGGTGCGCTCGCGGTCCGCGTGCGAGGCGCGCATCGCGGCCTGCAGCGCGGCCTGCGAGGAGACCGGCTGGGCGGCGCCCTGGTAGGCGGCCGGCGGGGCCGGCGGCCGGTAGGGCGCCGGGTACTGCGGCGGCGGCCCGAACTGCCCGTACGACGGGGCCTGGGCCTGCTTCGGCTGCTGCCACCACGGCTGTCCGGCCATCTCGGCCCACCTCCCGAAGCCCGGCGCGTCTGGGCGCCCACCCGTCGCGCGGCGATCGCGCTCCCTCAGCATGCAGGACGATCGGGAGGCCCAACTAGTTCGCCGTCCGTGCCCTGTTCGCCCCGGCGGCCCGCCGGAAGGGGGCTGCCGCCGGCTGACGGTCGGTGAGAGGCTGGGGGCCCGCCCGCCCCGGGCGGTCCACCGCAGGAGGAGAGAGACCGCCATGCAGGCGTCCGCACCGCCACCCGTCGCCGTCAGCCTCCAGGGCCTGTGGAAGAGGTTCGGCCAGCAGACCGCGGTGGGTGGGCTCACCCTCGACCTGCCGGCCGGCTCGTTCGTCGGACTGGTCGGGCCGAACGGGGCCGGCAAGACCACCACGCTGTCGATGGCGACCGGGCTGCTGCGGCCCGACCAGGGCACCGTGCTGATCCACGGCGCGGACGTCTGGCGCGATCCGGTGGCGACCAAGGCCAGGATCGGCATCCTGCCCGAGGGGCTGCGGATGTTCGAGCGCCTGAGCGGCCGGGAGCTGCTGCAGTACAACGGACGGCTGCGCGGCCTGCCCGGGGCCGAGGTGGACCGCCGGGCCGAGGACCTGCTCGGTGTGCTCGACCTGCTGGCGGCCGGCGACAAGCTGGTCGCCGACTACTCCACCGGTATGCGCAAGAAGATCGGCCTGGCCGCCGCGCTGCTGCACAACCCGGACGTGCTCTTCCTGGATGAGCCCTTCGAGGGGGTCGACCCGGTCTCCGCGCAGACCATCCGGGGGGTGCTCGGCCGGTACGCCGCCTCCGGCTCCACGGTGGTCTTCTCCAGCCATGTGATGGAGCTGGTGGAGCAGCTGTGCGACTGGGTGGCGGTGATCAGCGCCGGGCAGGTGATCGCCCAGGGCCCGCTGGACACCGTGCGCGGCGGCCGGACGCTGCACGCCGCCTTCCTGGAGCTGATCGGCGTCCGCGAGGACGAGGGGCAGCACCTCGACTGGCTCGGCGGTGCCCGGTGAGCGCGGTGCCGGCCGGCGCCGCCCCGGTGACGGGTGCCGCCCCGGCGTCCGGTGCCGTGCCGGAGGGCCGGACGGTGGTCCGCGCGCTGGTCTCGCTCAAGCTCCGGCTGCTCGCCAACGGCCTGCGGCGCAGCCCCGGGCGGCGCGCGGTCTACGTGATCGGCTCGCTGTTCGGGCTGCTGTTCACCGCGCTGGTCGCGGCGGGGTTGGCGGCCCTGCACGGGCACGCCGGCGCGGCCGACGCCGTGGTGCTGGTGGCCACCTCGCTGACCATCGGCTGGGCCGCGGTGCCGCTGTTCCTGTTCACCGGGGACGAGAGCGCCGACCCGACCCGGCTGACCATGCTGCCGCTGCGGCCCGGCCCGCTGCTGCGCGGCTCGGTGCTGGCCGCGCTGATCGGCCCCGGCCCGGTGCTGTCGCTGCTGCTGCTGGCGGGCGGCGCGGTGGCCGCGGCGGACGGCGCCGGCTCCGCGGTGGTCGCGGTGCTGGGCGTGCCGCTGGCGGTGGTGACCCTGGTGGTGCTGTCCCGCGCGGTCGCGGCCGGCAACGCCCGGCTGCTGTCGAGCCGGCGGGGCAAGGACTTCGCGATCTTCGGCGGCCTGCTGTTCGCGGTGCTGATCCAGGGCGGCAACCTGTTCTTCCAGAGCTCCTTCGGCCGGCCCGGCAGCTCGCCGGACCTCGCGCCGCTGGAGCCGTACGCCGCAGTGCTGCGCTGGATCCCGCCGATCGGCGCGGTGGACGCGGTGCGCAGCGCCGGCCAGGGCTCGTACCCGGTGGCGCTGGCGCAGCTGGCGCTGACGGCCGGGCTGCTGGCACTGCTGCTGCGCTGGTGGCACGCCAGCCTGCGGCAGCTGATGGTGACCACGGACGCCTCCACCCTGGTGACCACCCGCGGGGCGGGCAGCTCGCGGGCCTGGGGGCTGCTGCCGCCGGGGCGGGTCGGCGCGGTGATGCAGCGCCACCTGCGGTACGCCTGGCGCGAGCCGCGGGCCAAGGCCGCGATCTTCACCAGCGTCGGGATGGCGGTGGTGTTCTGCCTGCTGTCGGTGGTCCAGGGCTGGTCCTCGGTGTACGTGGTGGCGCTCGGCGGTCTGATGCTGGGGCTGCAGATGCTGAACCTGTTCGGGATGGACGGCTCGGCGTTCTGGATGGTCGCGGCCACCCTGGGCACCCGGGCGCAGGCCCGGGACGAGCTGCGCGGGCGGGCGTACGCGGTGCTGTCGTACGCGGTGCCGCTGGTGCTGGTGCTCGGGGTCGCGCTGGCCGGCGCCACCGGGCAGTGGGGGTCGCTGGCGCCGGCGCTGGGGCTGACCCTGGCGGGGCTGGGCTGCGGGATCGGGCTGGGCTCGCTGCTGAGCGTGCTGGCGCCGTACGCGATGCCGGCCGACGGCAACCCGATGCGCAGTGCGGCGCCCGGGCAGACCGGGGTGGTGCTGCTGAACGGCTTCGGCTCGATCCTCGGGGTGTCGGTGCTGACGCTGCCGGTCGGCGCGCTGCTGCTGTGGCTGGTGGACTCCGGCGGCCCGGCCTGGACGGTGCTGCTGATCGGTCCGCTGTACGGGGCGCTGGTGGCGGTGCTGGGGCTGCGCTTCGCGGCCGGGCGGCTGCTGGAGCGGGTGCCGGAGATCCTGGCCGTCGCGACCGAGCGCTGAACCGGGCGAACCCCGGGCCGGGCGGCTGCCGCGCCGCTATCATCCTGCTCGCTGGGGGGCGGCAGCCGGGCAACCGGCCCGGCGGGACCACCTCTCGGGGGAGGCCGCGGCCGATGAGGCTGACCGAGTACGGCTGGCTGGACAGTCCCGCCTGGGGCCAGGTGCTGCTGCCGCTGCTGGTGGCGGGGGTGGTGGCCCGGGTGCTGGGCCTCGGCCTGCTGCGGGGCAGCCAGCGCGGCCACCGGTTCCGGCTGGTGAGCCGGGAGCGCCGCCGGGAGATCCGCACCCGGTACGCCGAGGACGCCTCGCAGCGGCAGAGCGCGCTGCGGCAGCTGAACGCCGACTGGCCGCCGCACCGGATCGCGTCGGTGGCCGAGCCGGTGCTGACCGCGCTGGTGCTCGGCGGGGCGCTCGTGGTGGTGGTCGCCGGCTCCTGGGTCCGGCAGCGGACCGGCCTGCTGGGCCCCTCGGACTGGACGGCCTACTACGAGAGCCCGCCGTGGCCGGCCTCCTCGGCGCTGGCGGCGCTGACCGGCGGTGCCCCGGGCGGCCCGGGGGCGGCGCTGCTCGCGCTGGCGCTGGCCGCGCTGTGCCTGGCCCTGTGGGCGCGGACCCGGTTCCTGGTGCTGTGCTCGCGGATGCCGTCCGGGACTTGGGAGCACTCGGCGGTGCGGCGCTACCTGGTGCCGCTGCTGGCGGGCGCGCTGGTGCTGGCCCTCGCGCTGGTGCCGGTGGCCGCGCTCGCCGCGACGGCCCTGTGGCAGCTCTGCTCGCTGCTCCAGGCCCGGGCGCTGCACCACTCCCCGCCGGTCCGCACGCCCCCGCCGCTGAGCGGTGGGCCGGCCGGTGCCAAGGCGCCGCCGGGCGCCACCCGGCGCACGGTGGACGGGATCGGCGAGCGGTTCGAGAAGGCCAGGGCGTCCCGTGCGGCGCGCCGGGTGCGGGAGGAGCGCGTGCAGCGGGCCAGGACGGCGGCGGCCGAGGCCCAGGCGCTGGTGGACGCCCGGGACGCGGAGATCGCCGCGATGGTGCTGGCGCAGTCGCAGGCGCTGCGGGAGGAGGCGCGGGCGGCGGCGGGCACCGCGGGCGCCGCGGCTCCCCCACGGCCCGCCACCGCCCCGGACGCCACCGCCCCGGATACCACGGCCCCGGATACCACCGAGCGGGACCGGACCGCCACCGAGCGGGACCCGGGCGCGCGGGACGGCCAGCCAGCGCCCGTGGTGCCGTGCGAGCCGCTGCCGCCGGGGGCGCCCACCGGCATCGGTTCCTACCGCCTGCTGGGCCTGATCGGCGCGGGCGGCATGGGCACGGTGTACCTGGCCCGGCGCCAGGGCTCGGCGACCCAGGTGGCGCTGAAGACCCTGCACACGGACCTGCTGGGCGACGCCGAGCTGCTGCGACGCTTCGAGAACGAGGCCGCCGTACTGGCCCAGGTGCCGGAGGCGTACACGGCCAAGGTGCTCGGCAGCGGCGTCGCGGACGGCGTGCCCTACATCGCGATGGAGCTGCTGGACGGCCGCCCGCTGGGCAGCCACCTGCGCGCCCACGGCACCTTCGGCTCGGGCGAGGCGCTGCGGGCGCTCGCCCTGGCGCTGGCGGTGGCGCTGGACGGCCTGCACGGGCGCGGCCTGGTCCACCGCGACCTGAAGCCGGCCAACATCATGATGACCACCGACGGCCCGAAGCTGCTGGACTTCGGCATCGCCCGGATGATCGACCAGACCCGGATCACCCGGACCGGCGGCTCCATCGGCACCCCCGCCTACATGGCGCCCGAGCAGATCCGGGACGGCGGGATCGGGCCCGCCGCGGATGTCTGGGCCTGGGGCTGCTGCGTGGTCGCGGCCGCGTTCGGCGGCAGCCCGTTCACGGCCGAGAACCTGTTCGCGATCTACCCGAAGGTGCTGGAGCAGCCGCCCGAGCCGGCCGCGCTGGCCGCCGTCCGCGCGCTCGACCCGGCGCTCGCCGCGGTGGTCGAACGGGCGCTCGCCAAGGCCCCGGCGGACCGCCCGGCCGACGGCGCGGCGCTGCTCGGGCTGCTGCGCCCGGGGGCCGCCCAGGGTGCGATCGGGTCGGAGATCGTACTGGGCTGGCGGACCCTGCGGCTCTGAGCGGCTGAGGGTTCGCGGGCCCGCTCGGGCATCATGGCTGGGTGCCCGGGATCGGGTGCGGTGGCGAGCAGAGGCGAAGAGACCGTGGGCAAGCGCAGCAGGGACGAGCAGGGCTCGGCCTCCACAGGACTGCTGGCGCAGGCGGTGCAGCAGGTGGTGGCGGCGCCGGCCGAGCGGCTGGACCGCGCGCTGGACGGCGGGGCCTCGCTGCTGGCGGCCTCCGCCGAGCAGTGGCCGCAGGTCAGCCGGGCCCTGCTGGCGCACGCCGAGCAGGCCGTCGGCAGCCGCTGGACGGCGGGCTGGCGGCCGGCCGACCTGGTCCGGGTGGTGCGGCGGGCGCTCGGCCCGGTGCACCTGGCGCTGGCGGTGGACCTGATCGCGGCCGAGGGGCGCCGGCACCCGGCGACCACGCTGGACCGGCGCTGGCAGGACCAGCTGCGCGAGCTGGCCGCCGAGGTGTGGTGGCCGGGCGACGAGGCGTACCTGGGGGCGTTCGCGGACCGGCACCGGCTGGACCGGTTCGCGCTGGCCACCGCCGTCCTCGAACTGCTGCGGGCCTGGGCGCACCTGCCGCCGATCGCGCCGGTCGGCCCGGTGCCCGGGCGGGCACCGGTGCGGGCGAGCGGTCCGGTGGCGGGCGAGCCCCGGATGCTGGGGCGGATCCGGGCGCTGCTGGCGAAGGCCGAGTCGACGGAGTACCCGGAGGAGGCCGAGGCGCTGACCGCCAAGGCCCAGCAGCTGATGGCCCAGCACTCGATCGACGCGGCCCTGCTGGCGGCCGGCGCGCCGGACCGGGACGCGCCGGGGGCGCTGCGGATCGGCGTGGACAACCCGTACGAGAGCCCGAAGGCGATGCTGCTGGACGCGGTGGCGGCGGCCAACCGGGCGCGGGTGGTGTGGGCCAAGGAGTTCGGCTTCTGCACGATCATCGGCTTCGACGCCGACCTGGACGCGGTCGAACTGCTCTACACCTCGCTGCTGGTGCAGGCCACCGCGACGATGCACCGGGCCGGCAGCCGCAAGCACCAGGACGGCGCACCGCGGACCAAGGCCTTCCGGCAGTCCTTCCTGGTGGCCTACGCCGCGCGGATCCGGGAGCGGCTGACGGCCGCCACCGAGCAGGCGGTGGAGGAGGCCGCGGCCGGCCGGCACCTGCGCGAGGACGGCAGCTCGGAGCAGCTGGTGCCGGACGAGCGGCTGCTGCCGGCGCTGGCGGCCCGGGAGGCGGCGGTCGACGACACGGTCGGCAGAATGTTCCCGAAGCTCACCTCGCAGCGGGTGCGGGTGAGCGACGGCGAGGGCTGGGCGGCCGGGCGGGCCGCCGCGGACCGGGCCGCGCTGCACGGGCGGGCCGGCTCGATCGGACGTTAGGAAGAAGAGGGGCGGGGCATGACGGTGGATCACGCGGAGCGGGTACGGGGTTCGCTGCTGGGCGGGGCGGTCGGTGACGCGCTCGGCTGGCCGGTGGAGTTCCAGCGGCTGGACGTCATCCGGGAGCGGTTCGGCGCCGAGGGGGTGACCGGGCCGAACGGCACCGAGGTCACCGACGACACCCAGATGACGCTGTTCACCGCCGAGGGCCTGCTGCGCGGCGGCACTCCGGCCGCGCTGAAGCAGGCCTACCAGCGCTGGCTGCTGACCCAGCGGCTGGCCGGCCCGGAGCGGGCGCCGGACGGCTGGCTGCTGAGCCTGCCGTTCCTGTACGCCTCGCGGGCCCCGGGGAACGCCTGCCTGAGCGGGCTGACCGAATGGCCGCGGTACGAACCCGCGGCGCCGTTCGGGCAGGAGGGCCCGATCAACCCGCACTCCAAGGGCTGCGGCACGGTGATGCGCTCGGCGCCGTTCGGGCTGCTGCGGCTCGGGCCGCGGCGCGCCTTCGAACTGGCCGCCGAGTGCGCCCAGCTGACCCACGGCCACCCGACCGGCTACCTGGCGGCCGGTGCCTTCGCCGCCCTGGTGGACCGCCTCGCGGCCGGCACGCCGCTGCGGGCGGCGCTCGCGCTGACCATCGAGCAGACCGCCGGCCACCCCCGCGGGGAGGAGACGGTCACAGCGCTGGAGCGGGCGGTCCGGATCGCCGACGAGGGCCCGGCCTCGGCCGAGGCGGTGGAGCGGGTCGGGCTGGGCTGGATCGCCGAGGAGTGCCTGGCCATCGCGGTGTACGCGGCGCTGGCCGGGGCCGACGCCCGGCAGGCCGTGCTGCTCTCGGTGAACCACTCGGGCGACAGCGACTCCACCGGCGCGGTCTGCGGCAACCTGGTGGGCGCGATGTACGGCGCGGCCGCGCTGCCGGCCGAGTGGACCGGCGTGGTGGAGGGCCGGGAGACGGTGCTCCAGGTCGCCGACGACCTGGTGGCGGTGGCGGCGGGCGCCGATCCGGCGGGCCTCGGCGGGCGGTACCCGGCGGCATGGGCCTGAGCCTGGAGAAGGTGGCGGCGGCCGCCCCCGGGCTGGTCGGCCTGTACGAGTCGGCCCGGGTCAGCCTGGACAAGGCCGGGCTGGACGGCACCCGGGCCGCGGTCTACCTGGTGCTGGACCGCTCCGGCTCGATGCGGCCGTTCTACCGCGACGGCACCGTGCAGCACTTCGCGGAGCAGGTGCTCGCGCTCTGCGCGCGGCTGGACGACGACGGCGTGGTGCCGGTGGTGTTCTTCTCCACCGGGGTGGACGGCGTGGCCGAGCTCTCCCTGGCGGAGCACCGGGGCCGGATCGCCGAGCTGCACGCCTCGTACGGGCACCTGGGCCGGACCAACTACCACCTGGCGATGAAGGCGGTGATCGCGCACTACCAGCGGTCGGGCGCGGTCGACCCGGCGCTGGTGGTCTTCCAGACGGACGGCGGCCCGACCGCACGCGGGGCGGCGCAGGACATGCTCTGCCTGGCCGCGGAGCTGCCGCTGTACTGGCAGTTCGTCGGCTTCGGCGACCCCGGCGACCAGGAGTTCGCCTTCCTGCGCCGGATGGACGAGCTCGCCGTCCCGGGCAGGCGGCCAATCGACAACGCCGGCTTCTTCCCGGCCGGCCGCGCACCCGGCACGGTGCCGGACGGGGAGCTGTACGACCGCCTGCTGGACGGCTTCCCGCAGTGGCTGGCCGCGGCCCGCGGCGCCGGCATCCTGCCGGCCTGACGGCAGCCCGGCGCGCACACCGGCTGCCCCGGGTCAGTCCCAGTGCGCGCCGAGCTCCAGCAGTTCGTCGCGGTACTCGATCCGCTCCACCCACCGGGCCGGCCAGGCCGCCTCGCCGTGGTGGGCGCCGGCGAAGGCGCCGGCCAGGCAGGCCAGCGAGTCGGAGTCGCCGGAGGAGTACGCCGCGCGGCGCACCGCCCCCACCGGGTCGTCCGGCAGCAGCAGGAAGCACAGCAGCGCGGTGCCGAGGGCCTCCTCGGCGACCCAGCCGGCGCCGGTGATCCCGCACGGGTCGGCGTCGAGCGAGGGGCGGGCGAGCGCGGCGTCCAGCCGGTCCAGCTCGAAGAGGCACTCGTCCCAGCCGCGGGCGATGAACTCCTCGGGCGAGTGGTCGTGCGCGTGCGCGGCCAGGTCGCCGAGCCAGAACTCGTCGTAGCTGGTCCGGGCGGCCCGTGCGTGCGCCCGCAGCAGGCCGGACAGCTCGCCCGGCGCGGTGCCGGTGGCCAGCAGCCGGACGGCGAGCGCGGTCGGGTGGCCATGGGTCAGCGCGGACTGGAGCTGCGCGACGCCGGAGAACTGGCGCTCGGTCAGGTCGGGCAGCAGGCCCACCGGGGCGACCCGCATGGTGGCGCCGCAGCCCTTGGAGCCGAGGTCGCTCGCCTCCTGCCAGCGCCGCTCGGGCCGGCTGAGCCGCTGGCAGGAGCGCAGGCAGGTCATACCGGGGGCCCGGTCGTTCTGCGGCGAGCGCCACCAGTCGACGAACTCCTCGCGCACCGGGCGCTCGACCCGCAGCGGGGCCAGCGGGCCGCGCTCCTGCGCGGTGCGCAGGCCGCGCGCGAGAGCGAGCATCATCTGGGTGTCGTCGGTGACCCGGGCCTTCTTCGGCAGCGGGAGCCGTCGCCAGTCCGGGCAGGAGGCGACGATCTCCTCGTAGGTGAGGAACTCGGTCGGATGCCCCATCGCATCGCCGATCGCCGCCCCCAGCATCGTGCCCGTAGCCCGCCCCATCGGATGCCCCCTCAGACCTCGACCTGCAACTGCGCCAGCCCCCGGATCACGTAGCCCGGACGCCACTCGGGCTCGCGGACCAGCCGCAGCCCGGGCGCCCGGCGCAGCAGCGCCCCGTACGACTCGACCAGCTCCAGTCTGGCGAGCGGAGCGCCGAGACAGAAATGGATTCCGGCGCCGAAGGTGATGTGCGGGTTGTCGGCGCGGCCGAGGTCCAGCCGGTCCGGGTCCGCGAACCGGGCCGGGTCGCGGTTGGCGGAGCCGAACAGCAGCGCCACCTCGGCGCCGCGCGGGATCGTCGTCCCGGCCACCTCGATGTCCTCCAGCACCCAGCGCTCGAACATCTGCAGCGGGGTGTCCCAGCGCATCAGCTCCTCGACCGCGGTGGGCAGCAGCTCGTCCACCGAGCCGCGCAGCCGGGCGAGTTCGCCCGGGTTGCGGAACAGCGCCCACCAGCCGTTGCCGGTGGTGTTGACGGTCGCCTCGTGGCCGGCGTTGAGCAGCAGCACGCAGGTGGAGACCATCTCCTGCTCGCTGAGCGCGTCCGCGCCCTCCTGGGCCTGGATCAGCGCGCTGATCAGGTCCTGGCCGGGTGCCGTCCGCCGCTCGCGGATCAGCGCCCGCAGGTAGTCGGAGAACTCCACGCTGGCCCGCACCGCCCGGGCGGCCGTCTGTGCCGACGGGTTGAGCTCGAACATCCCGGTGATGTCGGCGGACCAGGGCCGCAGCAGGTGCCGGTCCGGCTCCGGGACGCCCAGCATCTCGGCGATCACCGCGACCGGCAGCGGCTCGGCGACCCGGGAGATCAGGTCGCCGCCGCCGTCCTCGACCAGCCCGCGGGCCAGCTCGTCGGCGAGCCGGGCCACCGTCGGGCGCAGCGACTCGACCATCCGCGGGGTGAAGGCCTTGGAGACCAGCCGGCGGATCCGGGTGTGGTCGGGGGCCTCCAGGTCGAGCAGGCCGTGGTCGTTGAGGGTGTGGAACGGCTCGTGCGCCGGATCGGGGGCCGGGCGGCCGAACTCCTCGTGGGTGTAGCGGTGGGTGTAGGTGCGGCCCAGCCGCCGGTCCCGCAGCAGGGCGCTGACGTCGGCGTGCCGGGCGACGAGCCACTGGCCGGTGGGCTCGTAGTAGCTGACCGGGGTGTGCTCGCGCAGCCGCGCGTAGGCCTCGTACGGGTGCGCCACGAACTCGGCCGACCACGGGTCGAAGGTGTCGATCGCCACTGACCACTCCTGCTTCGTCGGGCTGCCCATGCTATTGACCGGCCGGGCCGAAGTGATCACCGCACTGCTAACTTCTCGGTGCCGACCGGCTGATCCAGGGGGACAGATGCACGCCCGCACCACCAGACACGTCCTGCTCGCCGCCGCCGTCGCGCTGGCGGCGCCGGCCTGCACCGCACCGCAGTCGCCGGCCCCGCCGGCGGCGGTCGCACCGCTCGGGGGCCCCGGCCGGGTGATCGTCGCCTGGTGCGACCGGTTCGCCGCGCCGTCGGCGACCTCGGCCGACACCAAGGTGCACGTGGTCACCGCGGCCGCGTACTCGACGGCGGACGGCAGCGAGCTGGTCGAGCGGTCGACCGCGCTGCCGGACGGCGCCTCGGTCGAGCCGCTCTGCGGGCAGCCCCGGTCGTCGGCGGCCGCCGCCGACCGGCAGCTCTTCGACGCCGGTTTCGACCTGGTGGCCGGCACCCTGCCCGGCCCCGGCGGCACCGGCACCGTCGCCACCGCCTTCGGCCTGCGGGACGGCCGGCCGGTCGGGGGGAAGGCCCCCGAGGGCCGCGCACCGGTCTTCCGGGCGGGCACCTCGGTGCTCTGGTACGAGAGCGCCGACCACCAGGTGGACAGCATCGACCTGGCCCGGGCCGACGCCGCCCCGGTGGCCCACGGCGCGGCGCCCGGAGCGGACTTCGCCCTCGCCGACGGCGACACCTGGCTGGTCCGGCCGCTGGACACCACCGCCGACCAGGTGGTCGTCTCCCCCGACGGCGCCGTGGCGGCCGGCAGCGGCCCGGTGCTGTGGCACCGCACCGACCCCGCCGCGCCGTACTCGGCGCAGTACGTCGAGCCCGCGGTGCTCGGCAGGGCCTCCAACGGCCGGGCGTCGGTGCCCGGTTCGGAGCAGCTGGAGTACTGCGCCCCCAGGCTGTGGACGGACCCGGCGACCCTGCTCTGCACCGGTGCGCAGCGGCTGCTGCTGCTCGGCTTCGCCGCCGACCACAGCCGGCTGGAGACCGTCACCGCCGTGTCCACCGGCAGCAGCCTGCGCGTCGAGAGCGCCGCGCTCGCGCCGGACGGCCGCTCGCTGGCCTTCCTGCTCCCCGCCCGCCGGGGCCACGAGCTCTACCGGGTCGACCTGGCCCCCGGGGCGCAGCCCGTCCTGGTCGCGCTCGTCCCCGGCTCGACGGCCGACCCGCAGACTGCGGGCACCCCCCACCTGGTGGGCTGGCAGTGACCTGGCCGGCGGTGACCGCTCACTGCCCCGCGATCAGCCGGCGCACCAGCGCCGGCAGCGCGGTGGAGATCGGCTCGCGGATCAGTTCGGCGGCCACCGGGTCGTAGCCGGTGGGCTCGGCGTTCACCACGATCAGCCTGGCGCCGCGCTCCAGCGCCACCTGGGGCAACACCGCCACCGGGTGGACCTGGAGCGTGGTGCCGACGGCGATGAACAGGTCGCAGGCCTTGGCGATGGCCTCGGCCTGGCGGAGCACCTCCGGGTCGAGGGTCTCGCCGAACATCACCGTGCAGGGCTTGAGCACTCCCCCGCAGGCCGGACAGGCCGGGTCCGGCTCGCCGGCCGCGACCCGGACCAGCGCGGCCGCCATCTCGCCGCGCACCCGGCAGCGGACGCACTGCACCCGGTGCGCGGTGCCGTGCAGTTCGAGCACCTTGCGGGCGGGCAGGCCGGCCCGCTGGTGCAGCCCGTCGACGTTCTGGGTGAGCACCCGCACCGGCAGCCCGCTGCGCTCCAGTTCGACCAGCGCGCGGTGGCCTGCGTTGGGCTCGGCCGCGAGCGCGCCCGCCTCGGCGCGCATCAGCCAGGAGCGGCGGCGCACCTCGGGGTCGGCCAGGTACGGGCCGATGGTGACCAGCTCCTGCGCGCTCGGGTCGCGCTGCCAGAGGCCGTTCGGGCCTCGGTAGTCGGGGATGCCGGAGTCGGTGGAGATGCCCGCGCCGGTGAGGACGGCGATCAGGGGGCGCTTCGCGTTCACACCCACGGACGGTACGGGCGCGGCCGGTGGCGGCGCGAACGGTTTGCGCCGGTCGAGCCCGGGCCGGGCCGGCCCCGAACGCCTCCGCGGGGCCCGGGGCCTGGGCTACCGTGGCCGGGTGACCAGCGCCGACGCCCTGAAGACCTGGCTGACCACCCGCACCCGCACCCAGCTCACCGAACTGCTGGAGCAGCGGATGCTGCCCTACTCGGCCGGTCCCGCGCTGGACGATCCGGCCCGGCTCGCGGAGCACCTGCTCGGCCCGACCTCCGTCCTGATCGGGATGAGCTTCCTGAACCGGCCGCAGCTCCAGGTGCTCACCGCGATCGCGACACTCGCCGAGCGGCTGCACGGCCCGTTGCCGCTCGCCCCGGTCGGCGCCGGACCGGCCGGCTTCACCGGCGGCCACCTGGCGCACCGCCCCGGCGCGCTCGCCGTCCGCCCGCCCGACCCGGCCGCACGGGCCGTGCCCAGGGCCCGGTTGCTCGCCGAGCTGGGCGAGGGGGCCGGACCGGTGCTGGACAGCCTGGCCGAGCGGGCCCTGCTCCTCCCGCCGGACGGCCCGCTGCTCACCGTGCCGGCCGTGCTGCACCAGCGCTCCGCCGAGCTGCGCGGCCTCGGCCGCCCGGCCGCCGCCCTGCTCACCGAGGCGTACAAGGCCGCCGAGGTGCGCCTGATCGAGCAGGCCCTGGGCCTGCCCCGGGCCCAGCACCGGGACGCGGCGCAGCAGCAGGTGGTCGCGTTCCTCGGCGACGCCGCGGCCGTCCGCGGGCTGGTGGGGGACGCCCCGGCCGACGCCCTGGAGCTGCTGGCCGCACTCGTCCCCGGGCCGCCGCTGCTGCCCACCCGCTGCTTCGCACCCGCCTCCCCCGGCTACTCCGGTGCCGGCGCCAAGTACGGCTTCCGCGAGGACGGTCCGGGCGACCGGGGGGCGACCTGGCTGGCCGCCCGGGGCCTGCTGGTACCGATCGGGCCGGATCTCGCCGAGCTGCCGTACGAGGTGGGCGCGGCGCTGCGCGACCCGGCCGCGGCGCTGCCGCTGGACGCCGAGCCGCCGGCCGTCCGCCAGGCCCTGGCGCTACCCGGGCGGGCGGCCGGCGAGGCCCAGGCCGCCGCCACCGCCGCCGTCTCCCGGGTCGAGCTGCTGCTGAGATCGGTGGCGGCCGCCCCGCTCGCGGTCCGCCGCACCGGCGGGATCGCCGTCCGCGACACCCGCCGGCTCGCCAAGGCGGTCGGCGCGAGCGAGCAGCACACCCGGCTGTGGCTCGACCTCACCGCGAACGCTGGGCTGATCGCCCCGTACCGGGACACCCCGCCGCCCTCCCGCGGCCGCCGGCCCGCCCCGCCGCCGGCGGCCCGGATGCTGCCCACCGAGCGGTACGACGGCTGGCTGGCCGCCGACCCCGCGGACCGGCTGGTGCCGCTGATCGCCACCTGGGCGGTCACCCCTGAGGTGTTCAGCCACTGGCCCGACGAGGAGCAGACCCCGGTCGCGCTGAGCGCCCCGCAGGACCCGGACGCGGTGGCGCTGCGCCGCGCGCTGCTGGAGGCACTGGCCCGACTGCCCGCCGGCCACGGGCTCGGGGCGGCGGCCACGCTCTCCCCGGCGGTGCTGGACGAGCTGTTCGAGGCCGCGCACTGGCACCTGCCGATCGCCGTCCGGCCGGTGGCCGCGACCCCCGCGCTGGTGGCGGCCACCCTGGTCGAGGCCGAGCTGCTCGGGGTGGTCGCGCACGGGGCGCTCACCCCGGTCGGGCACGCCGTGCTCGGGCTGCTGCGCGCGGGCGCGGACCGCTGGTTCCCCGCCGTCCCCGGCGCCGGCCCGTCGCTGACCGGCCACCCGGAGCTGGCCGCCGCCGCGGCCGGGCTGCGCGCCCAGCTCGCCGCGCTGGTACCCGCTCCGCTCGGCACCGCCCGCTTCCAGGCCGACCTCACCGCGGTGGTGGCCGGGCAGCCCTCACCCGAACTCGCCGAGCTGCTCGGCTCGGTGGCCGACCGCGAGTCGGACGGGCACGCCGTGGTCTGGCGGATCGGCCCGGCATCCGTACGCCGCGCACTGGACGCCGGCGCGGACGCCGCCGAGCTGGTGGCCCGCCTCACCGAGGTCTCCGAGGGCGGTCTGCCGCTGCCGCAGGCCCTGGAGTACCTGCTCAAGGACACCGCCCGCACCCACGGCCGGGTCCGGGTGGTGCGCTCCGGCTGCTGCCTGCGCTCAGACGACGAGGCCCTGGTCCTGGAGCTCTCCAAGGCCCGGGCGCTCGGCCGGCTCGGGCTGCGCCGGATCGCGCCCACCGTCCTGATCAGCGCCGCCTCCCCCGCCGAGACCCTGGCGGCGCTGCGGCTGGCCGGCTACGCCCCGGTCCTGGAGGCCGAGACCGGCACCACCCTGGTCGAGCGCGCACCCGAGGAGCGCGCCCCCTCCGACATGCCCGAACTCGCCGCCGCCCGCCACCACCACGGCCGCGGCCCCGGCACCCCGGCAGCCCTCGCGGCGGCCCTGCTGGGCTGAGCGAAAGCGGCCCTGCTGGGCTGAGCGAAAACCGGATGCGGCCCGGCCCCGACGGGCCCAGACTGCACGGGAATCCACGTACCGAAGGAGTCCCGTGCAGGGTGCCGTCACCGTCTCACCGTCCGAGGTGCCCGAGCTGCTGCTCGGCCTGGCCACCGTCCGGCCGGTGTTCCTGTGGGGCGCACCGGGCATCGGCAAGTCCTCGCTGGTACGGGAGTTCGCCGACTCGCTGGGGCTGGAGTGTGTGAGCCTGATCGGCACCCAGCTGGCGCCGGAGGACCTGGTCGGCGTCCCGCAGATCACGCCCGAGGGCCGCTCCCGGTTCTGCCCGCCGGAGTCGATCGCCCGTGACGAGCCGTACTGCCTGTTCCTGGACGAGCTCAACGCCGCCACCCCGGACGTCCAGAAGGCCTTCTACTCGCTGATCCTGGACCGCCGGATCGGCTCCTACGAGCTGCCGCCCGGCTCGATCGTGATCGGCGCCGGCAACCGGGCCACCGACGGCGCGCTGGCCCGTCCGATGGCCTCCGCCCTGGTCAACCGGCTGGTCCACGTGCACCTGCGGGCCAGCGCCACCGACTGGCTCGGCTGGGCCGCGGGCAGCGGCATCCACCCCTGGGTGACCGACTACCTGACCGACCGCCCCGACCACCTGTGGTCCGCGCCGCCGAAGACCGAGGAGCCCTTCTCCACCCCGCGCGCCTGGCACATGCTCTCCGACGCCCTGCACTCCTTCGGCCCGACCCTGGAGGAGGCGACCCTCAAGGTGCTCGCGCACGGACTGCTCACCCCGCAGCACGCGGTGGGCTTCTGCGGCTACGCCAAGATCGTCCGCAACTCCTACGGCCTGGACGCGATCCTCAAGGGGGATGCCCGCTGGCCGCACCGGCGCGAGGACCGCGACCTGCTCCACTACCTGGCCGACTCCTTCCGCACCCGG
The DNA here is from genome assembly GCF_040678895.1 of Kitasatospora sp. NPDC049258. Taxonomy (NCBI): domain Bacteria; kingdom Bacillati; phylum Actinomycetota; class Actinomycetes; order Kitasatosporales; family Streptomycetaceae; genus Kitasatospora; species Kitasatospora sp. NPDC049258. The sequence goes on along the minus strand of NZ_JBFAQT010000003.1, from coordinate 118,719 downwards.
CTGGTCAAGGAGCTGCCGGCCCGCAAGGAGCACGCCTCCGACGCGCGGCGCCAGACCGCCTACCGGGCCAAGACCCTGCTGGTCCAGCTGGCCGAGATCTCGGTCGAGGTGGCCCAGACCGTGATCGCGGACGGGCCGGACGGCAACCCCGTCCTGCCCGCCTGGTTCCTGATCGAGGCCGCCCGGGACATGCCCCGCCTGGTCGAGGCCCGCCGATGACGCCCGCGCACCCCGTCCGGCCCGCGAAGGGCACGAAGGGCGCGAAGACCGAGGGGGCACCGCCCGACCCGAACGCCGAGGCCTTCGCCGCCGGCGTCCGGCTGCTGCGGGCCAACCACGCGCTCGCCTCGGTGGACGCCCGGATCTGCCGGTCACCGGAGTGCGAGCTGTGCCCCACCGGCGGCTGGGCCGTCGCCGACTCCAACGGCACCGTCCACGCCGACCCCCGCCGCCGGGCCGAACCCGCCGAGTGGGCCTGGGTGCTGGCGCACTGCCTGCTCCACCTGGGCTTCGGCCACGTGCCGGCCGCCGAAGGCCGCCGCACCGCACCCGATCAGCACGACCTGGCCGCCCGCTGCGCGGTGGTCATCCGCTTCCAGGCCACCTTCACCACCGGCCGCCCGCCCTTCGACCTGACCCCGCTCCCGGCCGGGGACGAGGAGGAGCTCGCCGCCCGCTGGCGCCGCGACGGCCTGCCCCGGCTGCCGGAGGTCGGCGGCGCCGGGCCGGACCAGCTGCTGCTGCCCTGGCACCGGCCGCACCGGAGGCCCGAGGACTGGACGGTGGCCTTCGCCGCCGCGCTCACCCGCACCATGTCCGCCGCAATGGACGTGGCCGGCGGCCGCCGCGACGAGCTGACCGGTCAGCGCACCCCCGAGCGGCCCTGGACCAGGGCGCTGAACTGGTTCATCTCCGCCTACCCGCTGCTCGGCGGCCTGGCCGCCGGCATCACCCTGGTCGCCGACGCCGAACTCGCCCGGGCCCGCGGCATCGCCGTCGCCGCCGTCAGCGCCGAGGCCGGTGAGATCTACCTCAACCCGCTGCGCCGGTACAGCGACCACGAGTGGCGGTTCATCCTGGCCCACGAGATGCTGCACGCCGCGCTGCGGCACGGTGAGCGCCGCGGGGCCCGCGACCCGTACCTGTTCAACGTCGCCGCCGACTTCGTGATCAACGGCTGGCTGCTGGAGATGGGCGTCGGCGAGATGCCCGAAGGCCTGCTGCACGACCCCGGGTTGAAGGGGCTGTCGGCCGAGGAGGTCTACGACCGGATCGTCCGCGACCAGCGCCGCATCCGCCGGCTGGCCACCCTGGCCGGCCAGGGCCGGCCCGATGTGCTCGGCGAACCGCTCGGCTCCCCGCGCGACTACGTCGACCTGGACGACTTCTACCGGCGCGGCCTGCAGCAGGGCTTCGAACTGCACCACCGCGAGCGCGGGCTGCTCCCGGCCGGGCTGATCGAGGAGATCCGGGCCCTGGCCCACCCCCCGCTGCCCTGGGACGCGCAACTGGCCCACTGGTTCGACGAGTTCGTCCCGTCACCGGTGGCGCACCGCAGCTACGCCCGCCCCGCGCGCCGTCAGGCCTCCACCCCGGACATCCCACGCGCCGGGCGGTACTTCCCGCCCGAGGAGGTGGCGCGCTGCACCTTCGGCGTCGTGCTGGACACCTCCGGCTCGATGGACCGGCGGCTGCTCGGCAAGGCGCTGGGCGCGATCGCCTCCTACGCCGCCGCCCGCGAAGTCCCGTCCGCCCGGGTGGTGTTCTGCGACGCCGCGCCGTACGACGCGGGCTACCTGCCGGCCGAGGACATCGCCGGCCGGGTCCGGGTCCGCGGCCGGGGCGGCACCGTCCTGCAGCCGGGCATCGACCTGCTGGAGCGCGCCGAGGACTTCCCGCCGGGCGCCCCGGTCCTGGTCATCACCGACGGCGAGTGCGACGTCCTGCGGGTGCGGCGCGAACACGCCTACCTCGTCCCCCAGGGCGCCGGTCTGCCGTTCACCCCCCGCGGCCCGGTCTTCCGGGTCCGCTGACGTCAGAGCAGGCGCTTGATCTCGCCGCGCGCCCGGTAGAAGCCGCCGCGCTCGGAGGTGTGCACCTCGGAGACCAGGTAGCGGGCGCCCGGGATCCGGATGTCCTTGGGGAACTGCACCCGCCAGCTCGGGTCGAACCCCGGCGAGGTGACCCGCACCCTGGTCCGGCCGCTCTCCTGGACGCACTCCAGCTGGATCCCGCCGAGCGTGCTCACCTCGGTGACGCTCACCGTCTCCAGGTCGGCGCCGGGCGCCACCCGCTCCCAGCCCGAGGACCGGACGTCCGTGGTGGTCGGCAGCTGCCCGCCCTCCGCCGCCCGGACCGCCGCCTCGCTCGCGTCGATGCAGGCCAGCGAGCCGTCGGTGGTCACGATGTAGAGCCGCTCGTCGCGGTACTGCATGCTGTACGCCGAGCCGCAGCCGGTCCCGAGCTTCCACAGCCGGGTGCCGTCCGCCGCGAAGCAGTACACCGAGGAGGAGTTGTCGCCGGCGAAGACGTACGTCCCGTCCGGCGAGGCGGCGCAGGAGAAGACCGAGGCGTCGCAGCGGTAGCGGGCGACCTGCGAGCCGTCCGACTTGGCGAGCCGGTAGACCCAGCCGCGGCTGGTGCCGGCGAACACCTCGGCCGACTCCTGCCAGCCGAACAGCACCGAACCCTCCGTCCTGGTGTGCCACAGCTCCTCGCCGCCGCGCGCCGAGTAGCGCGAGACCCCGGCCGAGTACCCGTGGTAGACGCCGTCCGCGTCGCACCGGACCATCCAGCCCGCGCTGCCGGCCGCCGAGCGCCGCCACTGGAACTCGTCCTCGTGGTCGACGGTGGTGATGCCGCCGCGCGCGTCGGCCACGCCGAGCACGCCGTCGTGGATGTCCAGCCAGTAGATGTCCACGTCGGCGGCGATCTCGTAGGCCACCCGGGGCACCTTGCCGCCGAGGTCGTAGACCCGGCCGTCGTCGCAGCCCGCGTAGATCCAGTAGTCGTCCGCGACGATGCACTTGACGCCGTCCGGCAGACCGAAGCGGCCGGTGACCTCGCCGTCGTGGGTGAGGGTGTAGACGTCGCCGGCCTCGTTGCCCACCCAGGCGTGCTCCTCGCCGACGAAGATCCCGAACGCGTCGGCGCCGGACCGGAACCGCCAGAGCACCGGGGCCTGACGGGCCGTCGAACGGGTCGAGACGATCTGGCGCCGGGTCACCGCCCGCCGCTGGCGGACCCCGCGGACGGCCGGCGCGTACCCCTTGCGGACCTTCTCGCCGACCTTCTTGGCGGCCGTCGCGGCCGCCTTCTCGGCCGTCGGGTAGCCGGTCGTCCTGGCCTGCCCCGGCTCGCCGATCCGCCCGTAGGTGATGGTGAGTTCGGCGCCCGCCTGCCGCACCTCGTAGAACTTGTGCGCCCCGCCGCCGTCCTCGGACAGCTCCAGGTAGGTGACCTGCTCATCGGTGGCGACGGACATGGCGGAGCCCCTTTCGGGCAGACGGGGAGGGTGCCGGCGGGCTCCCGCGCCTCGCCCGACACCCCTCAACCTAGGCCCCGGCACTGACAGCCGGACGGCCCGTCACCACCGCGGGCCGGCCGGCGAGGGGAGCCAGCGCGGCCAGGTACAGCAGGGCGCCCAGCGCCATCAGGTCGAGGTCGGCGGCCATCACCGCGGTGCCCGCCAGCATCAGCAGCGGCCCCCGGGGCCGGACCAGGCGGACCGCGGCCAGCAGCAGCGCCAGCAGGCCCACGTAGAACAGCAGCGGCCCGACCGAGTAGAGCGCCGGCACCACTCCCGGCCGGTCCTGGATCCGCTCGAAGAGCTGCTGCTGCGCGGCCTTGTCGGCCGCCACCGCCCCCACGTAGAGGTCGACGCCCACCTGCCCGAGCGAGGCGGCCAGCCCCGCGAGGGCCGTGCCCAGCGCCAGGGCGGCGACCGGCCGGCGGCGCGCGGCCACCCGGTACAGGGCCGCCAGGACGACCCCGAACAGCAGCAGGCCCGCCAGCAGCGCGGCGTGCCCGACCAGCCAGCCCGCCCCCGGCTGCTTCGAGCCGGGCAGCAGCCGGACGAGGCCGTAGACCGCGAGCAGCACCGGGCCCCCCACTGCGGCGACGCGGGTCGGGCGGGCGAGGTACGAGGCCATCTCGGGCTCCTTCGGGTCGGGTTCGTCGACCTGGATCCTGCTCGCTCCGGCGCCGCCGGGGATCGCCCGCGCCGGTGATCCCCCGGCCTCCCCCGCACGGGCGAGCCCACCGGCCCCCGAGCCGTCCGTCAGCCGGCCCAGCCGGCCCGGGCACGCCCGTCAGCCGTCCCCCGCCACCACCGCACCGGACTCGTACGCGAAGACCACCGCGTGCACCCGGTCGCGCAGCCGGAGCTTGCTCAGCACGTTGCTGACATGCGTCTTGACGGTGTGTTCGCTGACCACCAGCGCGGCGGCGATCTCGGCGTTGGACAGCCCGCGGGCCAGCAGCCGGAGCGTCTCCCGCTCCCGCGCGGTCAGCTGCTCCAGCAGCCTGGACGGCGGCCGGGCCGGGCCGCCGCCCTGGGCCGGTGGCCGGCGGGCCGCGAACTCGCTGATCAACCGCCTGGTCACGGAGGGCGCCAGCAGCGCCTCGCCGGAGGCCACCATCCGTACGCCGTGCGCCAGGTCGTCCCGGCGGACGTCCTTGAGCAGGAAGCCGCTCGCCCCCGCGTACAGCGCGTCGTAGACGTAGTCGTCGATGTCGAAGGTGGTCAGCATGATCACCTTGCAGTCCGGGAACTCGGCGCAGACCCGCCGGGCCGCCTCCAGCCCGTCCATCACCGGCATCCGGACGTCCAGCAGCAGGACGTCCGGGCCGTGCTCGCGGACGGCCTCGATCGCCTGCGCGCCGTCCGCCGCCTCACCGACCACCTCGATGTCCGGCTGCGCGTCCAGGATCATGCCGAACCCGGCGCGCACCAGCTCCTGGTCGTCCGCCACCACTACCCGGATCGGGCCCATGCTCTCCCTCACAGCCTCTGCGCACCCAGCGGGAACCGGGCCCGCACCACGAAACCCCGGCCGTCCGGCCCCGGCCCGGCCTCGGCCCGGCCGCCGCAGGCCGCGGCGCGCTCCCGGATGCCCACCAGGCCGCGCCCGCCGGACCACCCGCTCGCCACCGCACCGGCCGCCACCGGCACCCCCCGGCCGTCGTCCGACACCACCACCTCCAGCGCCCCGCCCAGCCGGCCGACCCGGACCACGGCCGCACCGCCCGCCGAATGCTTCACCACATTGGTCAGCGCCTCCTGGACGATCCGGTACGCCGCCGCCTGGACGTCCGGCGCCACCGCCGGGCCCGGCTCCCCCGGGGCAAGCTCGACCCGCAGCCCGGACGCCCGGACCCGCTCGACCAGGGCCGCCAGCTCGGCCAGGGTCGGCTGCGGGGCCAGCTCCCGGCCGGCCCCCTCCTCCTTGAGCACCCCGAGCACCCGGCGCAGCTGCACCATGGCGTCCCGGCCGGAGTCGGCGATGGTGTCGAAGGTGCGGATCGCCCGGTCCGGGTCGCTGCGCACCACCAGCGGGCCGGCCTCGGCCTGGATCACCATCAGCGAGACGGCGTGCGCCAGGATGTCGTGCATCTCGCGGGCGATCCTGGCCCGCTCCTCGGCGACCGCCCGGGCCGCGTCGGCGGCCGCCCGCATCCCGGTCTGGTGCGCCCGGTCGGCGGCCTCGCGGGCCCGCCGGCGCAGCTCGCGCACGAGCGAGCCGACGATGAAGGACCCGACCGAGGTCAGCAGGCTGAACAGCATGCCGTTCGGTGAGCGGGTGCCCAGGATGTTGGCCGGCACCAGGATCGCCAGGATCAGCCAGCGCTGCCAGTCCCGGCCCCGGTCGGCGACGGTGTAGGTGCTCAGGACACCGTGCAGCGGGATCTGCGGGGCCACCGAGTGCGCCACGATCGACTGCACCAGCGACAGCAGCCCGACCACCAGCCAGACCGTGAACGGTGCCCGCCGCCGCCAGGGCAGTGGCGCCGCGGCGGCCAGCACCAGCAGGTAGACCCAGGCCGGCCAGCCCTTGTTGTCGTAGGCCACCGCCCAGACCGCGATCGCCGCCGCGGCCACCGCCAGGCAGCCGTCCAGCAGGTACGGGCTCGCCCCGCCAGGTCCCGCGCCGCACCGGGCGGCCGCGGCGGCGAGCCGCCCGCGCAGCCGCGCCGTCCGCGCCCGGACGTCCCCGTTCACCTCAGCCCCTCCCCCGTGGCCGACCAGGGACGATCATGCCCTACCCGGGCAGGCTCAGGCACCGGCGACCGTGATGTCGCCGGTCCCGGTGTGCGCCGTGATGGTCCGGGGCGCGGCGTCCCGCCGGGGCACCGAGACGTGGACACTGCCCGTCCCGGTGGCGGCGGTCACCGCGTACTCCTCGCCCCGGGGCACCTTCACGCTGACGCTGCCGGTGTCGGACTTCACCTGCACGCCGGTCGGGCCGGCGGCGAAGTCCACGGCGACGTCCCCGGTGTCCGTGCTCAGCCGCACCACCGCGCCGGCCAGCGCCTCGGCCTCGATCGAGCCGGTCGAGGTCGCCGCGTCGACGGCCGCGGTGAGCCCGGACAGCCGCACCCCGCCGGTGGAGTTGACCACCCGCACCTGCGTCCCGGCCGGCACCCGCACCTCGTAGCCGACCCCGCAGTCGCCGTCCGGGCAGCGGTAGCCGAGGGTCAGGGTGCCGTCGGCCACCGTGTGGGTCGCCGCCGGCGCCTGGTCCCGGTACGACAGGTGCTCGGTGACCCGCACCCCGTCGGCGCCGCCGACCACCCGGATGTCCCCGGTGTGCCCCTCGATCACCAGCACCCGGACCGGCTCCGCGACGCCGTACGCCACGTCCCGGTGCTCGTCCTCCCCGATGAAGCACCCCGACATCCCCAGCACCACCAGGGCCGTGATGACGGCGTACGACAGCACTCTCTGCACAACCGGCTCCCCCGCTCCGCCCCGGACCCCCTCGGCCCGGCGCCTCCCCGAGCCTGCCGGACGGGGCCGCCGCCCGCATCGCCCGCACGAGCGGTCCTCCCGCCTCCCCCGCAGGGGGGAAACGCCGCAGGGCGGCCACCCCGAGTGGGGTGACCGCCCTGCGATCAGGTACCGCGACCTCAGCCGGTGTACGGGCCGTAGTCGTAGTCGTCCAGCGGGACGGCCTGGCCGGAGCCGGCGCCGAAGGGCGACAGGTCGTAGTCGTCGTAGCCGACGGCCGAGTACATCGCGGCCTTGGCCTCCTCGGTCGGCTCGACCCGGATGTTGCGGTAGCGGGGCAGACCCGTACCGGCCGGGATGAGCTTACCGAGGATGACGTTCTCCTTGAGGCCCAGCAGCGGGTCCGACTTGGCGTGGATCGCCGCGTCGGTGAGCACCCGGGTCGTCTCCTGGAAGGAGGCGGCCGACAGCCAGGACTCGGTGGCCAGCGAGGCCTTGGTGATACCCATCAGCTGCGGACGGCCGGAGGCGGGGTGACCGCCCTCGGACACCACGCGACGGTTCTCGGTCTCGAAGCGCCCACGCTCGACGAGCTCGCCCGGGAGCAGCTCGGCGTCGCCCGACTCGATGATCGTCACGCGGCGGAGCATCTGCCGGATGATGATCTCGATGTGCTTGTCGTGGATCGACACACCCTGCGAGTTGTAGACCTTCTGGACCTCGGCCACCAGGTGGATCTGGACGGCACGCTGGCCCATGATGCGCAGGACGTCGTGCGGGTTCATCGTGCCGGCCGTCAGCTTCTGGCCGACGGAGACCGCCTCGCCCTCGCTGACCAGCAGCTTGATGCGCTTCGAGATCGGGTAGGCGATCTCGTCGGTACCGTCGTCGGGGGTGACGACGATCTTGCGGGTCTTCTCGGTGTCCTCGATGCGGACCCGGCCGTCGGCCTCGGAGACCGGGGCGACACCCTTCGGGGTACGCGCCTCGAAGAGCTCGACGACACGCGGCAGACCCTGGGTGATGTCGTCACCGGCCACACCACCGGTGTGGAAGGTACGCATGGTCAGCTGGGTACCGGGCTCACCGATGGACTGGGCGGCGATGATGCCGACCGCCTCACCGATGTCGACCAGCTTGCCGGTGGCCAGCGAGCGGCCGTAGCACATGGCGCAGGTGCCGACCGCCGACTCACAGGTGAGGATCGAGCGGGTCTTGACCTCGCTGATGCCGTGCCGGATCAGCTCGTCGATCAGCACGTCGCCGAGGTCGGTGTTGGCGGTGGCAAGGAGCTTGCCGTCCACCGTGATGTCCTCGGCCAGCATGCGGGCGTAGACGCTGGTCTCGACGTCGTCGGCCTTGCGCAGGATGCCGTCCGCACCCACGGAACCGATCGGCAGCTTGAGGCCGCGCTCGGTGCCGCAGTCCTCCTCGCGAATGATGACGTCCTGGGAGACGTCGACCAGACGACGGGTGAGGTAGCCGGAGTCGGCGGTACGCAGGGCGGTGTCGGCCAGACCCTTACGGGCACCGTGGGTGGAGATGAAGTACTCCAGCACGGACAGGCCCTCACGGAACGAGGCCTTGATGGGACGCGGGATGGTCTCGTTCTTCGCGTTCGACACCAGACCACGCATACCGGCGATCTGCCGCATCTGCATCATGTTTCCACGGGCACCCGAGTCCACCATCATGAAGATGGGGTTGGTCTTCGGGAAGTTCGCGGACATGGCCTCGGCGACCTCGTTGGTCGCCCGGGTCCAGATGCCGATGAGCTCGCTCTTGCGCTCGTCGTTGGTGATCAGACCGCGCTCGTACTGCTTCTGGACCTTCTCCGCCTGCGCCTCGTAGCCCTCGAGGATCTGGGGCTTGCTCGGCGGGACGATGACGTCCGAGATCGAGACGGTGACACCGGAACGGGTCGACCAGTGGAAGCCGGCCGCCTTCAGGTTGTCCAGCGTCGCGGCGACGACGACCTTGGGGTAGCGCTCGGCCAGGTCGTTGACGATCGCGGAGAGCTGCTTCTTGCCCACCTCGTAGTCGACGAACGGGTAGTTCTCCGGCAGCAGCTCGTTGAAGAGCGCCCGGCCGAGGGTGGTGCTGAGGCGGAACGCCTCGCCCTCGAACCAGGTCGGCTGGCCGTCCTCGTCCACCGGCACGGTCCAGCCGCGCGGCGGCACGGTGCCGGCGGGCAGGCGCAGGTCGATCGCGGCCTGGACGTCCAGCTCGCGGGCGTCGAAGGCCATGATCGCCTCGGCGGTGGAGGAGAAGGAGCGACCGGCGCCCTTCACCTCGTCCCGGTCCGAGGTGAGGAAGAACAGACCGAGCACCATGTCCTGGGTCGGCATGGTGACGGGGCGACCGTCGGCCGGCTTCAGGATGTTGTTCGAGGACAGCATCAGGATGCGGGCCTCGGCCTGCGCCTCCGCGGAGAGCGGCAGGTGGACGGCCATCTGGTCACCGTCGAAGTCCGCGTTGAACGCGGTGCAGACGAGCGGGTGGATCTGGATGGCCTTGCCCTCGACCAGCTGCGGCTCGAAGGCCTGGATGCCGAGGCGGTGCAGGGTGGGCGCACGGTTCAGCAGCACCGGGTGCTCGGCGATGACCTCTTCGAGGACGTCCCACACGACCGGGCGGGCGCGCTCGACCATGCGCTTGGCCGACTTGATGTTCTGCGCGTGGTTCAGGTCGACCAGGCGCTTCATCACGAACGGCTTGAAGAGCTCCAGCGCCATGGCCTTCGGCAGACCGCACTGGTGCAGCTTGAGCTGCGGGCCGACGACGATGACCGAACGGGCCGAGTAGTCGACGCGCTTGCCGAGCAGGTTCTGACGGAAACGACCCTGCTTGCCCTTGAGCATGTCGGACAGCGACTTCAGCGGACGGTTGCCGGGGCCCGTGACCGGGCGACCACGACGGCCGTTGTCGAAGAGCGCGTCGACGGCCTCCTGGAGCATGCGCTTCTCGTTGTTCACGATGATCTCGGGCGCGCCGAGGTCGAGAAGCCGCTTCAGGCGGTTGTTGCGGTTGATCACGCGGCGGTACAGGTCGTTCAGGTCGGAGGTCGCGAAGCGGCCACCGTCCAGCTGCACCATCGGACGCAGGTCCGGCGGGATGACCGGGACGCAGTCGAGCACCATGCCCTTGGGCTTGTTGCTGGTCTGCAGGAACGCGGAGACGACCTTGAGGCGCTTGAGCGCACGGGTCTTCTTCTGGCCCTTGCCGGTGCGGATGATCTCGCGGAGGCGCTCGGCCTCCTCGGCGAGGTCGAAGCTCTCCAGGCGGTCCTTGAGCGCCGCGGCGCCCATCGAGCCGGAGAAGTAGGTGCCGAAGCGGTCGCGCAGCTCGCGGTAGAGCAGCTCGTCGCCCTCGAGGTCCTGGACCTTGAGGTTCTTGAAGCGGGCCCACACCTCGTCCAGGCGGTCCAGCTCACGCTGGGCCCGGTCGCGCAGCTGCTTCATCTCGCGCTCGGCGCCCTCGCGCACCTTGCGGCGCACGTCGGCCTTGGCGCCCTCGGCCTCCAGCTCGGCCAGGTCGGTCTCGGCCTTCTTGGCCCGGCCTTCCAGGTCGGCGTCGCGGCGGTTCTCGATCTGCTGACGCTCGACCGAGATGTGCGCCTCGAGGGAGGGCAGGTCACGCTGGCGGCGCTCGTCGTCCACCCAGGTGATCATGTAGGCGGCGAAGTAGATGACCTTCTCGAGGTCCTTCGGCGCCAGGTCCAGCAGGTAGCCCAGACGGGACGGGACACCCTTGAAGTACCAGATGTGGGTGACCGGGGCGGCCAGCTCGATGTGGCCCATCCGCTCACGGCGCACCTTGGCGCGGGTGACCTCGACGCCACAGCGCTCGCAGATGATGCCCTTGAAGCGGACACGCTTGTACTTACCGCAGTAGCACTCCCAGTCCCGGGTGGGACCGAAGATCTTCTCGCAGAAAAGGCCGTCCTTTTCCGGCTTCAGCGTGCGGTAGTTGATGGTCTCCGGCTTCTTGACCTCGCCGTGGGACCACTGGCGGATGTCGTCGGCGGTGGCCAGGCCGATGCGGAGCTCGTCGAAGAAGTTGACGTCAAGCACTGGTCGTCAAGCCCTCTTTCGTAATTCGAGAGTTTGTCTGTGGTCTGAGGGGGGCCTGGGGGCGGGGCCGGCTGCCTAGGAGGGGCAGCCGGCCCGGCCTCCGTCAGACCTCTTCGACGCTGCTCGGCTCGCGCCGGGACAGGTCAATACCGAGCTCCTCCGCGGCGCGGAACACGTCCTCGTCGGAGTCCCGCATCTCGATGGACTGGCCGTCCGAGGACAGCACCTCCACGTTGAGGCAGAGCGACTGCATTTCCTTGATGAGCACCTTGAAGGACTCGGGAATGCCGGGCTCGGGGATGTTCTCGCCCTTGACGATGGCCTCGTAGACCTTCACGCGGCCGAGGACGTCGTCGGACTTGATGGTGAGGAGCTCCTGCAGCGCGTACGCGGCGCCGTACGCCTCGAGGGCCCACACCTCCATCTCACCGAAGCGCTGACCACCGAACTGCGCCTTACCACCGAGCGGCTGCTGGGTGATCATCGAGTACGGACCGGTCGAACGGGCGTGCAGCTTGTCGTCGACCAGGTGGTGCAGCTTGAGGATGTACATGTAGCCGACCGAGACCGGCATCGGGAACGGCTCGCCGGAGCGGCCGTCGAAGAGCCGGGCCTTGCCGGTGGAGTTCACCAGGCGGTCACCGTCGCGGGTGAGCGTGGTGTGGTCCAGCATGCCGGTGATCTCGTCCTCGCGGGCGCCGTCGAAGACCGGGGTGGCGAGGTTGGTGCCGCCCTGGACCTGGTCGGCGCCGATCGCCTGCAGGCGCTGGGCCCACTCCTCCGCGAGACCGGAGACGTCCCAACCCTGCTTGGCGAGCCAGCCGAGGTGGATCTCCAGGACCTGTCCCGGGTTCATTCGGGACGGGACACCCAGCGGGTTCAGGATGATGTCGACCGGGGTGCCGTCCTCCAGGAACGGCATGTCCTCGACCGGCAGGATCTTGGAGATGACGCCCTTGTTGCCGTGACGGCCGGCGAGCTTGTCACCGTTGGTGATCTTGCGCTTCTGGGCCACGTAGACGCGGACCAGCTGGTTGACGCCCGGGGGCAGCTCGTCGCCCTCTTCGCGGTCGAAGACGCGGACGCCGATGACCTTGCCGGACTCACCGTGCGGCACCTTCAGCGAGGTGTCGCGGACCTCACGGGCCTTCTCGCCGAAGATCGCGCGCAGCAGGCGCTCCTCCGGGGTCAGCTCGGTCTCACCCTTGGGCGTGACCTTGCCGACCAGGATGTCGCCGGTGACGACATCGGCGCCGATCCGGATGATGCCGCGCTCGTCGAGGTCGGCGAGGACCTCCTCGGAGACGTTCGGGATGTCCCGGGTGATCTCCTCGGGGCCCAGCTTGGTGTCACGGGCGTCGACCTCGTGCTCCTCGATGTGGATCGAGGAGAGGACGTCGTCCTGCACGAGGCGCTGCGACAGGATGATCGCGTCCTCGTAGTTGTGACCCTCCCAGGACATGAACGCCACGAGCAGGTTCTTGCCGAGGGCCATCTCGCCCTCGTCGGTGCAGGGGCCGTCGGCCAGCACCTGGTTGACCTCGACCCGGGCGCCCTCGTCCACGAGCACCTTCTGGTTGAAGGCGGTGCCCTGGTTGGAGCGGGTGAACTTGGCGGCGCGGTACGTGGTGTACGTGCCGTCGTCGTTGGCCACGGTGACGTAGTCGGCCGAGACCTCCTGGACCACGCCCGACTTCTCGGCGGTGATCACGTCGGCGGCGTCGACCGCGCAGCGGTACTCCATGCCGGTGCCGACCAGCGGGGCCTCGCTCTTCAGCAGCGGCACCGCCTGGCGCATCATGTTCGAGCCCATGAGCGCGCGGTTGGCGTCGTCGTGCTCGAGGAACGGGATCATGGCGGTCGCGACCGACACCATCTGGCGCGGCGAGACGTCCATGTAGTCGATCTCGGTGCCCGGGATGTAGTCGATCTCGCCACCACGGCGGCGGACCAGCACACGGGGCTCCGCGAAGTGGAGGTCGTCCGTCAGCGGGGCGTTGGCCTGCGCGATGACGAAGCGGTCCTCCTCGTCGGCGGTGAGGTAGTCGACCTGCTCGGTGACGATGCCGTCGATGACCTTGCGGTACGGCGTCTCGATGAAGCCGAACGCGTTGACCCGGCCGTAGGAGGCGAGCGAGCCGATCAGACCGATGTTCGGGCCTTCGGGGGTCTCGATCGGACACATGCGGCCGTAGTGCGACGGGTGCACGTCTCGGACCTCGAAGCCGGCCCGCTCACGGGACAGACCACCGGGGCCGAGGGCGGACAGACGGCGCTTGTGGGTCAGGCCCGACAGCGGGTTCGTCTGGTCCATGAACTGCGACAGCTGGCTGGTGCCGAAGAACTCCTTGATGGAGGCGACGACCGGCCGGATGTTGATCAGGGTCTGCGGCGTGATCGCCTCGACGTCCTGGGTGGTCATGCGCTCGCGCACGACCCGCTCCATACGGGCGAGGCCGGTACGGACCTGGTTCTGGATCAGCTCGCCGACGTTGCGCAGGCGGCGGTTGCCGAAGTGGTCGATGTCGTCGACCTCGATGACGATGTCGCGACCGTCCTCGTCGCGCCACTCGACCTCGCCGGCGTGCAGCTTCACCAGGTACTTGATCGCACCGATGATGTCGGGCTCGGTGAGCACGCCGGAGTCCAGGGACTCCGCGTTGCCGAGCTTGCGGTTGACCTTGTAGCGGCCGACCTTGGCGAGGTCGTAGCGCTTGGGGTTGAAGTAGAGGTTCTCCAGAAGGGTCTGGGCGGCCTCACGCGTGGGCGGCTCGCCCGGACGCAGCTTGCGGTAGATGTCCAGCAGCGCGTCGTCCTGGCCCTGGGTGTGGTCCTTCTCCAGGGTGGCGCGCATCGACTCGTACTCGCCGAACTCCTCGAGAATCATCTCGTTGGTCCAGCCGAGGGCCTTGAGCAGAACGGTGACCGACTGCTTGCGCTTGCGGTCGATGCGGACACCGACCATGTCGCGCTTGTCGATCTCCATCTCCAGCCAGGCACCACGCGAGGGGATGACCTTGCAGGAGTAGATGTCCTTGTCGGACACCTTGTCCAGGCTGGAGTCGAAGTAGACGCCGGGAGAGCGCACCAGCTGGGACACGACGACACGCTCGGTGCCGTTGATGATGAACGTGCCCTTGTTGGTCATGAGCGGGAAGTCGCCCATGAAGACCGTCTGGGACTTGATCTCACCGGTCTCGTTGTTGGTGAACTCGGCGGTGACGAAGAGCGGGGCCGCGTAGGTGAAGTCGCGGTCCTTGCACTCGTCGATGGAGTTCTTCGGCGGCTCGAAACGGTGGTCGCGGAAGGTCAGCGACATCGAACCGGAGAAGTCCTCGATCGGAGAGATCTCCTCGAAGATCTCCTCCAGACCGGACTTGGTCGGGACGTCCTGACCACTGTCCAGGGCCGCCTCGACCCGGGACTTCCAGGCCGCATTGCCGAGCAGCCAGTCAAAGCTCTCGGTCTGCAGGGCCAGGAGGTTCGGGACCTCAAGAGGCTCCTTGATCTTCGCGAACGAGACGCGGAGCGGGGCGGTGGATGCGGCGGAATTGTTCGAGGCGTTGCGCGGCGCGGCCAAGAGGGGGGTCCTTCCGAGGGCTCGGAGCTCACTACGCGCATACCGGCCGGACCTTAGACGAGCCAGGATCCACCTCCGGCCGCCGACTCCGCCGGGGGTGAATCCCCAGGTCAGAACCGCTGTACGGAGGCGGTGCCAGGCCCCTTCAGGGCAACGCCGACTCCGGGCGACGAGTCACGGAGCAGCTAACAGGCAGCGCAAAGGGACAGTGTAGCCAAAAGGCACACTGCTGACAAGCCCTGATTCGGAGACCGAATCGGACGCTCCCTCCGGTCGCGACCCGAGCGCCGGCCGCCCCTGTCAAGGGGCTCCGCCGCAGGGGTTGCCCTGCCCTCGTACAACCGGACGACCCGGGACTCCCGGGCCGTCGCACCTCACATGTAGTCAGTTCCCAGCGGGGCCCCTGAATAACCATCCGGGGCGCTCCGGCCGACGGTGAACCGCCATCCACGCTGCGGCGCGCGCCTCGAGAATCGCGCGCCGGGTGCCGTTCGTCAAGGCCCCCACCACAGTGCGGACCTCGCACGGACCATCGCTCCCGGGCCCCGGCGCGTTACACATCACCCGAGGCCGGGGCGGGTGGCCACGACAGCGATCACCTTACCGGGGCACACCGACAGCGGCCCAGCCCCCGATGGGCCGGACCGGCGACACGGGATCGGCGGCCCGGTGCGCCGCATACGAAAAGAGGCCGGGCCGACCACCCGCAGGGGTGATCGGCCCGGCCTCCCGCGCCCTCTCAGAGAGGGCGAGAAGTCACTTGACGGTGACCTTGGCGCCAGCGGCCTCGAGCTGGGCCTTCGCCTTCTCGGCGGCGTCCTTGGCAACCTTCTCCAGGACCGGCTTCGGGGTGCCGTCAACGAGGTCCTTGGCCTCCTTCAGGCCGAGGGAGGTCAGGGCGCGCACCTCCTTGATGACCTGGATCTTCTTGTCACCGGCGGACTCGAGGATGACGTCGAACTCGTCCTGCTCCTCGACGGCCTCGGCGGCCGGAGCGGCCGGGCCGCCGGCGGCGATGGCGACCGGGGCGGCAGCCTTGACGTCGAACTTCTCCTCGAACGCCTTGACGAACTCGGAGAGCTCGATCAGGGTCAGGGTCTCGAACTGCGCGAGCAGCTCGTCCTGGGACAGCTTCGCCATGGTGGCGTCCTTCCACTTAATCGGCAGGTTGGTGCCGGATGTACGGGATGGCGGGCGTACGGGCCCGCAGCGAGGCGTGAGCCTGCGGAATTACTCCGCGGCCTCGTCCTCGGCGGCGGGAGCCGGCGTACCGGCACCGCCCTGCTCGACCTTCGCGCGCAGCGCCTCGGCGGTGCGAGCGAACTCGACCAGCGGAGCCTGGAAGGTCGCCGCGGCCTTGGCCATGGACGCCTTCAGGCCGCCGGCCAGCTTGGCGAGCAGCACCTCGCGGGACTCGAGGTCCGCGAGCTTCTTGATCTCATCGGCGGACAGCGCCTTACCGTCAAGGACACCGCCCTTGATGATGAGAGCGGGGTTCTCCTTGGCGAAGTCACGCAGAGCCTTCGCCGACTCCACCGGGTCACCGGTGACGAAGGCGACAGCCGTCGGACCAGCGAACAGGTCGTCCAGCGCAGAGATCCCGGCCTCGTTCGCCGCGATCTTGGTCAGCGTGTTCTTCACCACGGCGTACTGGGCGTTGTCACCCAGCGAGCGACGCAGATTCTTCATCTGCTTCACCGTCAGACCGCGGTACTCGGTCAGCACGGCCGCGTTCGAGGCACGGAACTTGTCCGTGATCTCGGCGACGTCAGCAGCCTTGTCAGGCCTTGCCATAGGCTTACGCCTCCTTCCGTGATGTCGAAGTCGGGCCGACCTTTGAGGAGTCGACCATCGATCACCTGGGACGCGCCGGCCGGAAGGAAGAGACCCTGCGGAATGCTCCGCAAAAACAAATCGAGCCCCAGTGCGCAGTCGCACGGGGCTCATGACGACCTCGACAGTCGCACGGCGAACCGTACGGACCGGAAGTCAAAGCTCCAAACACTCCTGCGCGGGCCGTCTGCGCACTGCGCAGATCCTTCGGTCGTCCGCACCCGTGAAGGTGTGGAACGACAACCAGCGGTCTTTGGCAAGCCCTACCGTACTCGACGCCTGCCGAACCGGGCAAATCCGCTCCGGCCGCCTGCGACTCGCAGGCCCGCAGCGGCCGCGCGGCGCCCGGCGGCGGCTACAGGCCGCTCAGGGCGGGCGGCGCGGTGCCGGTCCGGTCCAGGGTGTCCGCCTCGGCGGGTGCCTGGAGCGACAGCGGGCCGGCGATCTCGCTGTAGGCCACGGTGGCGGCGGTGCTCCCGGCCTGGCCGGTCCGGCGGAGCTGGACCAGCTGGTCCTTGTCGTTCAGCCAGAGGTCCAGGGTGAGCACCCGCCCGCTGTCCGCGCCCAGGGTCTCGCTCAGCGCCTGCCGGCGGGCCGCGCTCAGCTGGGTCTGCGCGGCCACGTACCCGGCGACGCCGATGGTCACCCGCAGGTGCGTGACGGTGGCGTCCTGGAGCTGCTCCTCGCCCACCAGCTCGGGCTCCTCGGCGGAGCAGGCCGCGGTGAGCGCCACCACCGGGTTGAGCTGGTCGATCAGCCCCGCGTACGGGGTCTCCTTGCTTCCGGTGGGCCCGCCGTACTTCGCCCAGTGCCGGCCGCCCAGCCTGGCCGCGGCGTCCGGGTCGCCGCCCAGGTAGGCCGCGGTGTCCAGGACGATCAGCTGCTCGGCGGTGGTCGGCCGGTTCAGCCGCAGGCCGGTCTTGGGAGCCCAGAAGATCATCCCGTCCGCCCCCTGCTGGGGCAGCCGGAACTTCGCCCGCCGGGCGTCGTGCATGGCCAGCTGGGCGGACAGCAGGATGCCGTGCGGCGAGCGGTCGGTCGGGGTGGCGAGCGCCGAGCTGGCGGCCGCGGTGCTGGGCGTCGGGCCGGGACCGGGCGTCGCCGCGGCCCCGCCGCACCCGGCGGCGCCGGCCAGCAGCAGCACCAGCGCCGCGGCGGCGGCCTTGCGCCGGACCGGCATGCGGTGTCCTCCCTGCCTCGATTGCTCGTTCCCCACCCTGTCATGCCCGGCTCCCGGGCACCCGGGCGGCTCCACCCGGGTGTGGGGCCGGGCCGGCGGTACGGGCTGCGAACCGGCCCGCAACGCCCCCGGGCGCGGCGGAGCGCCGCGCCCGGGGATCACCGGCCGTCCGGCCGGCGGTTCGTCAGCCGGTTCAGCTGGTGCCGAGGCTCTTCAGCAGCTCGGACATGTCGGCCACCTCGGCGGCCGGCGGGGCGGCCGGCACGGTGGCCTTGCCCAGCTCGGTGTACTTCAGGGTGGTGGTGCCCGCGGTGGAGGCGGCCGAGGCCGCGCCCTTGCCGGGGTTCAGGTCGGTGCCGCCCATCTGGACGAGCTCGGCCTTCTCGTTGATCCAGAAGTCCATGGTGGACTCCGCACCGGTCGAGGTGAGCTCCTTGAGCACCGAGGCCTTCAGCGCGTCGCTCAGGCCGGTCATCGCGGCGACCAGGTCCTTGGCGGCGATGGTGCTCTTGTAGTGCACGGTGTCGACGCCGTCGACCTTCTCCGGGCCGACCTTGGCCAGCTTGCCGGCCTGCGCGTTGGCGGCGAGCTCGACGGCCGGGTTGAGCAGCTGCAGCATGCTGCCGAAGGCGTTCAGGTCCTCCATGCCGGGCGCGGCGGCGCCGGCCTTCGGGTCCAGCTTGAGCCACTTCTTGCCCGGGAACATCGCGCCCATCTCGGCGTCGACGCCGACGTACATGACGTCGCCCGCGAACAGGACCTTGGTCTCCTTGCCCTCCTCCTTGACGGAGAGCTCCAGCGCCTGCGGGCTCTTCCACGAGAACAGGCCGGTGCCGTTGTCGTCGGGCGTGCTGCCGCTCATGACCAGCTTGGCGTTGCCCGCCTTCTCCATCACGGCGGCGGCGGCCGCGAGGGCGGCCTTCGGGTCCAGGTCCTTCTTGCCGCCCGCCGCCGGCGCCGAGGCCGCGGTCGAGGCGGCGCCGGAGGGCGCGCCGGCCGCGGCCGCGTCGCCGCCGGACTTCTTGTCCCCGCTGTTACAGGCCGACAGGGCGCCGATGAGCACGGTGGAGACAACCACCGCAGAAGCGATGCGCAGGGTACGCACAGTTCCCCCTCTTAATGTTTCTCTCATACTTATTGCGCCCCGGACTCTAGCCGATTCCGGCGACAACCCTGCTGCGGATTTGCCACCGCTGAGCCACGGCGGCACCCCGGGTACGCCGACGGGCCCGCACCCCCTTCTGCAAGGGGATGCGGGCCCGTCGAACGGAAATCCGTCGCGCCCAGGACGCGGCCGGTCAGAGCACGGGGGCTCAGACGGCGGCCGGGTCCTCCTCGACGAGGAGGTTGCGGGTGCGGTTCGGGTCGACCTGGATGCCGGGGCCGATCGTGGTGGAGATCGCGGTCTTCTTGATGTAGCGGCCCTTGGCGGCGGCCGGCTTGGCCCGGAGGACCTCCTCGAGCGCGGCGCCGTAGTTCTCGACCAGCTGCTCGTCGGTGAAGGAGACCTTACCGATGATGAAGTGCAGGTTCGAGTGCTTGTCGACGCGGAACTCGATCTTGCCGCCCTTGATGTCGTTGACAGCCTTGGTGACATCGGGGGTGACGGTGCCGGTCTTCGGGTTCGGCATCAGGCCACGGGGACCGAGCACGCGGCCGAGGCGGCCGACCTTGCCCATGAGGTCCGGGGTGGCGACGACGGCGTCGAAGTCCAGACGGCCCTTGGCGACCTCGTCGATGAGCTCGTCGGAGCCCACGATGTCGGCGCCCGCAGCACGCGCGGCCTCGGCACGGTCACCGGTCGCGAAGACCAGGACCCGAGCGGTCTTACCGGTGCCGTGCGGGAGGATCACGGTGCTGCGGACCATCTGGTCGGCCTTGCGCGGGTCGACGCCCAGACGCATGGCAACCTCGACGGTGCCGTCGAACTTGGTGGTGGAGGTCTCCTTCGCGAGGCGGATGGCCTCGAGGGGAGCGTAGATCCGGCTGCGGTCGACCTTGGCGTCCGCGGCCTTGAGAGCCTTGCTGCGCGTCACTGCTTCTCCTGAAGGTGAATGGAGTCGTGGTGTGTACGGGCCGCGCTCGGCCCTACCACGTGGGACTGGGGGGCTGATCAGCCCTCGACGGTGATGCCCATCGACCGGGCGGTGCCGGCGATGATCTTCGCCGCGGCGTCCAGGTCGTTGGCGTTCAGGTCGGGGAGCTTGACCGTGGCGATCTCGCGGACCTGGGCGCTGGTGAGCTTGGCGACCTTGGTCTTGTGCGGCTCGGCCGAGCCCTTGTCCACGCCGGCGGCCTTCAGGATGAGGCGCGCGGCCGGCGGCGTCTTCGTGATGAAGGTGAAGGAGCGGTCGTCGTAGACCGTGATCTCCACCGGCACGATCATGCCGCGCTGCGACTCGGTCGCAGCGTTGTAGGCCTTGCAGAACTCCATGATGTTGACGCCGTGCTGGCCCAGCGCGGGGCCGACCGGCGGGGCCGGGTTCGCGGCACCGGCGTTGATCTGGAGCTTGATGAGCCCCGTGATCTTCTTCTTCTTGGGAGGCATTTCTCTCCGGGTCCTTCCGAGAGGTGATTGCTGGTGCGTCCGCGGCAGGCGCGACACCCGGCCGGGCGGACACACATCGGACCAGGCTAACGCGGATGCGCCGCTGGACCAAAACGGATTGGGGGCGGAGCAGGCGCTCCGCCCCCGATCCGAAGATCAGTGCTAGTTCTTCTGGATCTGGTCGAAGGACAGCTCGACCGGGGTCTCCCGGCCGAAGATCTCGACCAGGCCCTTGACCTTCTTCGAGTCCGGGTTGATCTCGTTGATGGTCGCCTGCAGGGTGGCGAACGGACCGTCGGTGACGGTGACCGAGTCGCCGACCTCGAAGTCGAGCACCTGGACCTCGACCGGACGGACCGGGGAGGCCTTGCCCGCGTCCTTGGCCGCCTGGCGCTCGACGTCCGGGGCGAGCATCTTGACGACCTCGTCCAGGGTCAGCGGGTACGGGTCGTAGGCGTTGCCCACGAAGCCGGTGACGCCCGGGGTGTTGCGGACCACGTTCCAGGACTCGGCGTCCAGCTCCATCCGGACCAGCACGTAGCCGGGGAGCTTGTTCTGCCGGATGGTCTTGCGGTCGCCGTTCTTGATCTGGACGACCTCTTCCTGCGGCACGGCCGACTCGAAGATGCGGTCCTCGACGTTCAGCGAGACCGAGCGCTGCTCCAGGTTCTGCTTCACGCGGTTCTCGTAGCCGGCGTAGGTGTGGATGACGTACCACTCGCCCGGCGCGAGGCGCAGCTTCTCGCGGAACTCGGCGACCGGGTCGCTCTCGCCCTCGGCCTCCTCGACTGCCTCCTCGACGCCCTCGGCCTCGATACCCTCGGCCTCGCCGGCCTCGGTCTCGTCGGCGTCGTCGGCGTCGGCGACGACCGCGTCCTCGGCGTCCTCGTGCAGTGCGGCCTCCTCGGCCGGCTCGCCCGCCTCGGCCTCGTCGGCAGCCTCGACCTGGTCCTCGTCGGCGTCGGCGGCGTCCAGGATGTCCTCGGCAGCCTCGGCGTCGGCCTCGGCCGCGACATCCGCCTCGCGGACGGTCTCGTCGGCGTCGTACAGGGGGGACTCAGACACGGTCGCTGCTTCTTTCCTGGTTGTGGAGATGGAACGGCTCCGGGCCGTCCGGCCGCCGTCAGGCGTACGGGCGGGAAAGTCTCGGATACCTCAACAGTACCGAGTCAACGGTAGCGGGCTCGTCCGGTCGGCGCAGACAGCTCGACCCGGGCAGCTCCGTCCGTGTGGACGGTGCCGACCCGGGTCGGGGTGACTGGCTGGATACAGCGGGCTGCCGAGCTGGTCAGCCGAAGATCCACAAGCTGAGCTTGGAGAAGCCGTAGTCGATGCCGTAGACCAGCATCATCATCACGATGACGAAGGTCACCACGACGGTGGTGTACTGGATCAGCTCGTTGCGCGTCGGCCAGACGACCTTGCGCAGCTCGGCGATGATCTGGCGGTAGAAGATCGCCGCCCGGGCGAAGAGGCCCTTCTTGGCCCGCTTGCCGGGCTTCCTGCCGCCGTCGCCACCTGCGGCCTTGTTGGCACGCCGGCGCTCGCGTCGGGACAGCGCCTTGTCGTCGGCAGGCGTGGTTTCGTCCGCCGCGCCGTCGGCCCCCTCGGGGTTGCCGCTCTCAGGCGTTGCGGTGGAGCCCGTGGTCTCCGTCACTCGTCCTCACCTGAATCCGGGTCCTGCCGAGCGCGCCTACGTGCGTGTGCCGCACGAGCGATCCGGCGAAAGCAGTGCTTGGTGGGGCCCTCTCCGCATCAAGCCCGCTCGCTCTGTGGAGCGAACGGGCTCGTTACGGATCAAGCTGCAGGGCACGAGGGACTCGAACCCCCAACCGCCGGTTTTGGAGACCGGTGCTCTACCAATTGAGCTAGTGCCCTTCGGTGCCTCGCGGCACCGGACTGCGCCCAAACCTACCGCATCCGGGGCGCTGCGTGCTGTACGCGGCGGCGGATCCGCACTTCGGGAGCCATCGAGCAGTGAGTGTACGTGTTCTTGAGCGTTTGGTCGAACCTCATTCACCGCAGCCTCACCCACCACTCCGTCAGGGACACATCGTGCGGGGACACATCGGGCGGCGGCGCATTCCCGGCGCCGCCAACGGCGACGACAACGGCGACGACAACGGCGACGACAACGGCGACACATTGTGGACCGGCCGGTACGCATGTTGAAACCGTCGTGCCCGCCGGGGGTCGACTCTGGGACGATGCAGGCATGAGCGCTTCCACCCCCGCCAACCGTCCTGCCGACCGCCGGGTCTCCGCCCGGGTCGGCGCCATCGCCGAGTCCGCGACCCTCGCCGTGGACGCCAAGGCCAAGGCCCTCAAGGCGGCCGGCCGTCCTGTGATCGGCTTCGGCGCCGGCGAGCCGGACTTCCCGACCCCCGGCTACATCGTCGAGGCCGCCGCCGCCGCGTGCCACGACCCGAAGAACCACCGCTACACGCCGGCCGGCGGCCTGCCCGAGCTGAAGGCCGCGATCGCCGCCAAGACCCTGCGGGACTCCGGCTACCAGGTGGATGCCTCCCAGGTGCTGGTCACCAACGGCGGCAAGCAGGCGATCTACGAGGCCTTCGCCGCGATCCTCGACCCGGGTGACGAGGTGATCATCCCGGCGCCGTACTGGACCACCTACCCGGAGGCCGTGAAGCTGGCCGGCGGTGTCCCGGTCGACGTGGTGGCCGACGAGACCACCGGCTACAAGGTCTCGGTGGAGCAGCTGGAGGCGGCCCGCACCGAGCAGACCAAGGTGGTGCTGTTCGTCTCGCCGTCCAACCCGACCGGCTCGGTCTACACCCGCGCCGAGGCCGAGGCGATCGGCCGCTGGGCCCTGGAGCACGGCCTGTGGGTGCTCACCGACGAGATCTACGAGCACCTGGTCTACGGCGACGCGGAGTTCACCTCGCTGCCGGCCCTGCTGCCCGAGCTGGCCGACAAGTGCATCGTGGTCAACGGCGTGGCCAAGACCTACGCCATGACCGGCTGGCGGGTGGGCTGGCTGATCGGCCCGAAGGACGTGGTGGGCGCCGCCACCAACCTGCAGTCGCACGCCACCTCCAACGTGTCCAACGTGGCGCAGCAGGCCGCGCTGGCCGCCGTGTCCGGCGACCTGTCGGCCGTGGACGAGATGAAGGCCGCCTTCGACCGCCGCCGGCAGGCGATCGTGCGGATGCTGAACGAGATCGACGGCGTGGTCTGCCCGGAGCCCGAGGGCGCGTTCTACGTGTACCCGTCGGTCAAGGCGCTGCTGGGCAAGGAGATCCGCGGCCGCCGGCCGGCCAGCTCGGCCGAGCTGGCCACCCTGATCCTGGAGGAGGCCGAGGTCGCGGTCGTCCCCGGTGAGGCCTTCGGCACCCCCGGCTACCTGCGGCTCTCGTACGCGCTGGGCGACGCCGACCTGGCCGAGGGGATCGGCCGGGTGCAGAAGCTGCTGGGCGAGGCCCGGGACTGATCCGCGCCGCTGTCGCACAGCCGCCCCCTCTCACCCCTTCGGGGGATGTGCAGGGGGCGGTTCCCGTTTCGGCCCCGGATGCGGCAGGATCGGCCAATGGAACGCCAGCGTGATGTCCGAGGCCTCCCGAAGGCCCATCTGCACCTGCACTTCACCGGTTCGATGCGCCCCGCCACCCTGCTGGAGCTGGCGGACAGGCACGGGGTCCGGCTGCCCGAGGCGCTCAGTTCGGGCGAGCCGCCGCAGCTGCGGGCCACCGACGAGCGGGGCTGGTTCCGGTTCCAGCGGCTGTACGACACGGCGCGCTCGGTGCTCCGGGACGAGCAGGACATCCGGCGCCTCGTGCTGGAGACCGCCGAGGACGAGCGGCGGGACGGCTCGCGCTGGCTGGAGATCCAGGTCGACCCCACCTCGTACGCGCCCCGGCTCGGTGGGCTGACCCCGGCGCTGGAGCTGATCCTGGACGCGGTCCGGGTGGCCTCCGAGACCACCGGGGTGGGGATCCGGGTGCTGGTCGCGGCGAACCGGATGAAGTCCCCGATGGACGCCCGCACGCTGGCCCGGCTCGCCGTCCGGTACGCCGATCAGGGGGTGGTGGGCTTCGGGCTGTCCAACGACGAACGGCGCGGCCTGGCGCGGGACTTCGACCGGGCCTTCAGGATCGCCCGGGACGGCGGGCTGCTGGCCGCGCCGCACGGCGGCGAGCTGGCCGGCCCGGAGTCGGTCCGGGACTGCCTGGACGACCTGGGGGCCGGCCGGATCGGTCACGGGGTCCGTGCGGCGGAGGACCCCCGGCTGATGCAGCGCCTGGCGGACCGGCAGATCACCTGCGAGGTGTGCCCGTCCTCCAACGTCTCGCTCGGGGTGTACGAGAGCGCCGAGCTGGTGCCGCTGCGCAGGCTGTTCGACGCCGGGGTGCCGATGGCGCTGGGCGCCGACGACCCGCTGCTGTTCGGCTCCCGGCTGGCGGAGCAGTACCGGCTGGTGCGCGAGGTGCACGGGTTCTCCGACGCCGAGCTGGCCGAGCTGGCCCGCCAGTCGGTCCGGGGCTCCCGGGCGCCGGAGGGCGTGCGCAAGGAGCTGCTGTCGGACATCGACGCCTGGCTGGCCGAGTAGCGCCCCGGCCGGCCCGGCCTCAGAGCTCGACGCCGACCATCACCGGCTCGTTGACCAGCTCGACGCCGAAGGCGGCGCGGACGCCGTCGCGGACCTCGCGGGCCAGGGCGAGCAGGTCCTCGGTGGTGGCGGCGCCCCGGTTGGTGAGGGCCAGGGTGTGCTTGGTGGAGAGGGTGGCCGGGCCGGCGCCGTGGCCCTTGCGGAAGCCGGCGTGGTCGATCAGCCAGGCGGCGGAGGTCTTGGTGCGGCCGTCGGACGCCGGGAAGGCGGGGGCGGTCCGGTCGCCGAGCCGGGCGGCGAAGGCCGCGTACTGGTCGGGGTCGAGGACCGGGTTGGTGAAGAAGGAGCCCGCCGACCAGGTGTCGTGGTCCGTCGCGTCCAGCACCATGCCCTTGCCGGCCCGGAGCTTCAGCACGGTGTCGTGGGCCGTCCGCAGGTCGACCCGCCGGTCGGCCTCCACCCCGAGGGTGCGGGCCACCTCGGCGTACTTGACCGGGGAGGACTGCCCGGCGGCGTCCTCCAGGGCGAAGCGAACCCGGAGCACCACGTAGCGGGCGGGGTCGGCCTTGAAGCGGCTGTGCCGGTAGGAGAAGGCGCACTCGGCGTTGGTGAGGGTGACCCGCTCGCCGGTGGCCCGGTCGTAGGCGAGCACCTCGGTGATGGTGCTCGCCACCTCCTGGCCGTAGGCGCCCACGTTCTGCACCGGGGTGGCGCCGGCCGAGCCGGGGATGCCGGCCAGGAACTCGATCCCGGCCAGGCCCTGCTCGACGGTGCGGGTGACGGCATCGGCCCAGACCTCGCCGGCGGCCAGCTCCAGCCGGGTGCCCGCCAGCTCGAAGCCGGTGGTGGCGATCCGCAGCACGGTGCCGTCGAACCCGGCGTCCGCGATCACCAGGTTGGAGCCGCCGCCGAGCACCAGCAGCGGCTCGCCCGCGGCGTCCGCCGCGCGGACGGCGGCGACCACCTCGTCGTCGGTCCTGGCGGTGACCAGCCGGCGGGCGGGGCCGCCGAGCCGGAGGGTGGTCAGCGGGGCGAGCGGCGCGTTCTCGAGTACCTGCACGCCCACCACGGTATACGGGCGGGAAGGCTGGTCCGTGCCGGTCCCGCCGGCAATTTGGAGAGATACACTATCCATGTGGCCCGCCCGGGCCCGACGGCTTCGGGAACGGGGACGCGATGCGGATCGGGGAGTTGAGCAGGCGGGCCGGCGTGCCGGTGCCGACCATCAAGTACTACGTGCGGGAGGGCCTGATCCCCGGCGGCGAGCGGATCGGGCCCAACCAGGCCCGGTACGACGAGGCGCACGTCCACCGTCTGAAGCTGGTCCGGGCGATGGTCGAGGTCGGCAAGCTCTCGGTGGCGACCACCCGGGAGGTGCTCACCGCGATCGACTCCCCCGGCAGCAGCCTGCACGACGTGCTCGGGATCGCCCAGGCCGCCGTCACCCCGCAGGTGACCGTCTCCGACCGGGCCGCCTGGGCGCTCGCCGAGCAGGCGGTGTCGGAGCTGGTGGCGCGGCACGGCTGGGTGGTCAAGGAGAGCAACCCCGCCCGGCAGGCGCTGGCCCAGCTAGTGGTGACCTTCCGGGACCTGGGCCAGGACGACCTGCTCGGCGTGCTGGAGGACTACGCGAGCGTCGCCGAGCGGCTGGCGGCCGCCGAGCTGGCGGCGATCGGGCACCGGGAAGGCGTGGACAGCAAGGTCGAGGGAGCGGTGCTGGGCACCGTGCTCGGCGACGCGCTGATCGGCGCGATGCGCCGGCTCGCCCAGGCGAACGCCTCGCACCGGGCGTTCGAGGCCCCGCTCCAGCACTGAGGCGGCCCGCGGCCCTCCCGGCGGAGGGTCGCGGGCCGCCTCGGTGCGCTCAGACGCCGGCCGGCGCGGGCTCGTCGGCGCTGCGCGGTGCGCTCTGCGCCACGGCCGGCCGCGGCGGGCGCGGGATGAACAGCGCGCAGATCCCGCCGAACACCACCACGCCGACGCCGACCCAGACCGCGGGGTGCAGGCCCCGGACGAAGTCGGCCGGGCTCGCCTCGCTGCCGTGCGCCAGGAAGACGCTGCTCAGCACCGCGATGCCGAACGCCCCGCCGATCTCCCGGACGGTGGTGTTGGCACCGGAGGCCTTGCCGCGGTGCTCGGGCCCGACCGCGCCGAGCACCACCGCGGCCGTCGGCGCGATCGCGAAGCCCATCCCGGCGCCGGCCACCAGCATCGCGCCGACCAGCCGGGAGTACGGGGTGTCGTCGGTGGCCGCCAGGTTGATCCAGGCCAGGCCGGCGGCCTGCAGGAAGAGCCCCAGGGCCATCAGCCGGCCGCCGCCCACCCGGTCGGTGAGCGCCCCGGCGATCGGGGCGATGAACATCGGCATCAGGGTCCAGGCCAGGGTCAGCACACCGGCGTGCAGCGGGGTGCGGAACGGGGCGATCTGGAGGTACTGGGAGAGGAAGAAGATCGACCCGAAGACCCCGAAGTACATCGTCGCCGAGACGATGTTGGTCAGGGTGAAGGCACGGATCCGGTAGAAGGAGAGCGGCAGCAGCGGGTGGGTCTGCCGGCGCTCCCAGAGCACGAAGGCCACCAGCAGCACGGCCCCCGCCACGAAGGCGGCGACGATCCGGGTCGAGGTCCAGCCGTCGGTGCTGCCGTTGACGATGCCCCAGACCACCGCGAGCAGGCCGGCCGAGGCGAGCAGCATGCCGATCAGGTCGAGCGGCGCCTTCTCCCCCTTGCTCTCCTTGAGCACCCTGAGGATCAGCGGGACCGCCAGGATGCCCACCGGCACGTTGATCCAGAAGATCCACTCCCAGGCCAGCCCGTCCACCACGGCGCCGCCGACCACCGGGCCGAGCGCGATGGCCAGACCGCTGACCGCACCCCACAGGCCGAGCGCCAGGCTGCGCATCTTCTCCGGCACGGCCTGCGAGAGCAGGGTGAGCGAGAGCGGCATGACCGCGGCGGCGCCGAAGCCCTGCACCGTCCGCGCGGTGATCAGCTCGGCGCTGGTGTCGGCCAGGCCGCAGGCGATCGAGGAGAGGGTGAAGATCGCGATGCCGATGGTGAAGACCTTCCGGCGGCCGAACCGGTCGCCGAGCGCCGCACCGATCAGCAGCAGGCAGGAGAAGCTCAGCACGTAGGCGTTGACGAACCACTGGAGGTCCTGGGTGTCGGCCTTGAGGTCGACGGCCAGGGTGCGCAGCGCGGTGGAGACGACCAGGTTGTCCAGCGCCACCATGAACATCGGCACGCTGCACGCGACGATCGACAGCCAGAGCGGGACCTTCGGCCCCTGGTCGGCGGGGCTCGGGGAGCCGGCCGCCGTCGGATCGGACGAAGCCATGACTTCTCACTCCTTGGGAAGCGGTGCAGGTGTCGGACGCTCGGGCCCGGGCCCGGGCCCGGGCCCGGGCGCGCGCTCAGGCGTCGGCGGCGTCGGCCCGGGCCTGGTCGGCGAGGTGCTGCTTGGCGTCGGGCCAGCGGATCGGGAGCTGCTCGACCGGGACCTCCCAGAAGGTGAAGGTGGAGTCCTTCATGGTCGGCCGCAGCGAGGTCATCACGCTGTAGTGCGGCTCGGTCTTGGCGTAGGTGTAGAGGGCCTCCCGGGTCTCCCAGGCGGAGAGCGTCCAGAAGGTCCGCTTGAGCGGCTGCGCGATGAGCGAGGCGCCCAGCGCGCCGGGGGCGGTGCGCACCTGCTTCCAGGCGGCGAGCGACTTGAGGAAGAAGCGCGGCACGTCCTTGAACGACCGGACTTCCAGCCGCGAGGCCATCACGAGTGCGCGGGTCTGCGGCTGGGCCGGGTTCGGGGTGGTCCAGGGGAGCGTGGGCATGGCGGTCGGCCTTTCCTCGGTCGCCGGCTCGGCGCGTGGCGTTCGGGGCGTCCGGGCGACGCCGCCCGAGTCGATAGTGGAACCTAGCGCTATCCATTATAGGGAGCAAGGATCCCCGAGTGCCAGTACCCATGTCGGGACGGGGTCGACCCCTTGCGGGCCGGCCCCGTCAGTGCCGCGGGCGCGCCTCAGGCGTCGAGCTCGCGCAGCAGTTGCTCGGCCGCCTCCAGGCCGGAGGAGAACGCCGCCTCGTGCGAGCCGATCTGGTCGTGGTGCAGCTGCTTGGAGTGGAAGTAGGAGCCGGCCAGCTTCACCCGGGTGCCCTCGTTGACCTGGTAGATGGTCCGCTGGAGGGTGCGCAGGTCCATGTCGATGACCGGGTGCTCGTAGTGCAGCTCCTTGATCACCAGGTCCTCGCGCAGCGGGCGCGGGTAGTCCAGGGTGACGAAGTAGTCCAGCTCGGACTCGAAGCCGTGCAGCCGGTTCATGTAGTAGACGACGTACGGGCGCACCTGGCCGTCCACCACGACCTTGCCGTAGTTCCAGTTCTCCCAGCGCGAGCGGTCCTCCGGCATCACCGAGGCGTCGGTGTGCAGCACCACGCTGGACGGGTTGTAGCGGATCTTCGCGAGGGTCTGCCGCTGCAGCTCGGTGGGGTCGGCGAGCAGGGTCCTGGCCTGGTCGCCGTGGACGGCCAGCACGGCGTGGTCGAAGTGTTCGGTGCCGGCCGCGGTGGTCACCGCCACGCCGTCGGGCAGCGCGCGGACCTCGGTGACCTTCTCGGTCAGACGCAGCTTGGGGTCGATGGCGGCCAGCGCCTTGCGGACGTAGGAGATGGAGCCGCCGCCGACGGTCCGCCAGTCCACCCTGGCCCCGCCGAGGCCGCCCTCGTCGTGCGCCATGAAGAAGGCGATCACGGTGGTGGCCGGCATCTCCCAGATCAGCTCGGCCGGCACCGACCAGACGGCGGTGCACAGCAGGATCACATAGCCGTGCCGGAACTCCTGGCTGTAGCCGCCGCGGTCGAGGTACTCGCCGAGCGGGAGGTCGGTGCGCTTGCGCAGGAAGTCCCTGCGGCCCTCCTCGTGGAAGCGGCGGGCCTCGCGGCGGATGGTCAGGAACTCCTCCGGGTAGCGGCCGGCCGCCTCCTCCTCCGCCAGCGCCATCTCCTCGGTGCCGAACTGCAGGCCGGTGTCCAGGTCGAAGAAGGTGAAGCCGCCCTCGTGCTGCCGGAACGGCACGTCCAGTTCGTCGAAGAAGCGGCTGAGGTTGGGGTAGCTGGGCCGGTTGAAGATCACGAACGCGGTGTCGATGCCGAGGATCCGGCCGGCGTCCGGCACCTCGATGGTGTTGGCGTGGCCGCCCGGGCGGTCGTCCTGCTCGAAGACGGTGAGCTCGGCGCGCTCGCGCAGGCGGTAGGCGGCGGAGAGGCCGGAGACGCCGGCGCCGATGACCGCGACCCGGGGCTTGAGCGGTGCTGACATGGCAGAGTCCTTAGCTGGCTGGGGCGATGGGGGT
This sequence comes from Kitasatospora sp. NPDC049258, assembly GCF_040678895.1. Classification (NCBI taxonomy): domain Bacteria; kingdom Bacillati; phylum Actinomycetota; class Actinomycetes; order Kitasatosporales; family Streptomycetaceae; genus Kitasatospora; species Kitasatospora sp. NPDC049258. The sequence goes on along the minus strand of NZ_JBFAQT010000003.1, from coordinate 88,647 downwards.
GTCGGTGCGGGAGCCGGCCTCCAGGACCGGCCCGAGGACGGCGAGGCCGACCAACTGCTGGAGCCAGGCGCAGGTCTCCCGGCGGAGTTCCTGGCGGCAGGCGGGGCAGACCTTGAGGTCGCGGTCGAGCCGGCCTGCGGGCACCTCGGCCCGGCAGCCCGGGCAGGTCGTGGACGGCTCGGGGCGAGGTCTCGGCATCTGTCGGCTCCTGGGTGCTCAGGTCTGCGCGAGGCCGAGGTCGCCGCGCTCGGCGAGCCGGAACTGCCAGTGCGAGAACAGCCGGTTCTCCTGGTAGAGGCGGCGCAGCACCGCCATCACCTCGTCCACCACCCGGCTGTCGGTGACCGCTTGGTGCGGGTGCAGCTGCCGGCGCAGCCGCTCCAGCTGGAGCAGCAGCAGGGCCGAGCTGGGCAGCGGTTCGGCGAGCTGCCCGGCCGAGTGCAGATAGGTGTGCAGGCAGGCGGCCGTGGCGTGCAGCAGGCAGTACTGCTTGGCCAGGTCGAAGAGTTCGGCGGACTGCCCGTACTCGCGGCCGAGCTCGGCCCGCAGCCGGGCGCACTCCTCGCGCAGCACCCCGGCCCGGCCGAGCAGTTCGCCCGCCACCTTCGCGGCGGCGAGCAGCCGGCCGCGCTCCGCACCCTCGGCCTCGGCCGCGAGCCGGTCCAGCTCGGCGAGCGCGGCGGGCGCCGCGAGCAGCGCGTCGTCCCGGCCGCGGCTGAACAGCTGCTGGTCCCAGGGCCGGTAGAGCGGCAGCTCGCGGCCGAGCCCGTAGAGCGTGCGCACCCGCTGCTCGGCGGTGGTCCGGGCCGCGGGCTCCGGATCGGTGGCGGCGGCGAGCAGGCCCTCCAGCTGGAGGGCGAGGTTCTTGAGGTTCACCACCGTGTTGCCGTCGGCGAAGTTGGCCACCAGCATGTCGCGGAGCATCTTCTGGTGGATCCCGTAGTGCGGTTCGGCCCGCAGGTAGAAGCGCGCGCCCAGCACGATGTTGAGCTGGGACATGGTGCTCTCCAGCATGGTGGGGACGTAGTACTTGACCACCGAGGACCAGACGCTGGCCTGCTCGGGGGCCAGCTGCAGGCTGCGCACGGCGCCCAGGCTGACCGCGTCGGCGATCATCAGGTCGGCGAAGCACTCGGCCAACTGGCGCCGGGAGTAAGGGATCTCGCTCACCGTCCGGCCGAAGATGACCCGGCGCTCGGTGAAGTCGAGGGTGATCCGCAGCGCGGTGTCCACGGCCGAGAGCGCGATCGAGCCGATCAGGGTGCGGGCCACCTGGGAGGTCTGCAGGGCGATCTCCAGCCCGGCCCCCTCGGCGCCGAGCCGGGCGGAGTCGGGGACGAAGACCCGGTCCAGCCGGATCCCGCTCATGTCCAGGGCGCGCAGGCCGTGCAGCCGCTCGTTCGGCAGCTCCTCGACGGCGCCGGCCGGGGTGCGGCGCTTCTCCAGCAGGAAGATCGAGTAGCCCGCCGGGCCGCCGCTCTCCTTGGTGCGGGCGAACACGCTCAGGCCGTCGGCCACCCGGGCGTTGCCGATCAGCCACTTCTCGCCGGTGAGCAGGTAGCCGCCGGGCACCTTCTCGGCGGACAGCTCGTTGCTGAGCACGTCGCTGCCGTGGCTGCGCTCGGACAGGCCCCAGGCGTACCGGCTGCCCTGCTTCATGGCGTCGCTCAGGTACTGCTTCTGCTCCTCGGTGCCGGCGATCCAGGCCGGCAGGAAGGCCAGGCTGGTGATGATCAGCGCGGTGGCGGTGGTCGGATCGCGGCGGGCGATCAGCCGCAGCAGGTTGAAGCCGGTCTCCACGTCGCCGGCCTTGCCGCCCTGCGCCTCGGGGATGTTGTACTCGTGCACGCCCCAGCGCTGGAGCAGGTTGACGAAGGCGTACGGGTACTCCTCGCGCTCGTCGTGGTCGAGGATCCGCCCGAACGGCATCCGGCTCGCCGGGTCGTGCGGGTCGCCCAGGTAGTCCTCCAACTCGGCCGCGAGACTGCGCAGGTCTGAGCTGTTCACCGGTCCTCCAGTCGCACATCGGTCCATCGGTCACACCACCGGCCGGGCGAGCGGTACCGGGACCGCGGAGAACAGCCGGTGGTCGGCCCGCAGGTCGAGCAGTACATCGAGGGCGGGCAGCAGCTGCTCGGCGGCCCGGCGGACCGGCCGCTGGTCGGCCCGGGCGAGCAGGTAGCCGAGGCAGGCGGTGAGCCAGTCGGCCGCGCCGGGCTTCTGCCCGTGCAGCGGCAGGTGCCGGCCCGCCCACCACAGCTGGAGGCAGCAGGCGGCGGCGTGCAGCCAGGCGAACCGCTCCGCCAGGTCGATCGCCCCGGTGCCGGCGCCCGCCGCCGCGACCTCCTCGGGCAGGCCGCGGACGGCGGCCAGCAGCTGCTCGGCCAGCGCCGCCGCCACCGGGGCGCCGGCCTCGGCGAGCGCCCGGGCGGCCGGGCCGGCCACCGCGGCCAGGGTGCCGGTGGGCAGGTCCCGGCCCCGGGCGTTCAGGTCGAGGCGGGCCGGGTCGTACGGCGGCAGCGGCTCGTCCGGCGCGAAGACCGTCCGGGCCGCCTGCGGGTCGCCCCCCTGCCCGGCCGCCGCGGCCAGCGCCGGCAGCTGACCGGCGAAGGACCGCAGGTTGGCCAGGGTGCTGGTGTCCACCACCCGGACCAGGGCGGCGTCCCGCTGGAGCTTCTGGAACAGCCCGCCGCCCGGCCCCTCGGTGCGCAGCACCGAGCGGGTCGCCAGGGTGGCGCCGCAGCGGGCGATCGCGTCCTCGACCGCCTCGGCGACCACGTGCTTGGCCGCGCAGCCCCAGACGCTGAACTGCTCCGGCGCCACGTGGATGCCCCGGGCGGCCACCAGCGCCACCGCGTCGGCCGCCAGCAGGGCCGCCGAGGCGATCGCCAACTCCCGCCGCTGGTAGGGCGTGTCCACCAGCAGGGCGCGGCCGGTGCGGCGCTCGGTGGCGAAGTCGAGGGTCAGCCGCAGCGCGGTGTCGGCGCAGCCCAGGCTGCCCGCCGTGCTCATCAGCCGGACCACCTGCTGGGCCTTGACCGCCACCTCCAGCGCCTCGCCCGGCCGGCCGACCAGCTGCTCCCGGGCGACCGGCAGCCGGTCGAAGCGCGGGTGGGCGAAGTCGATGCCGCGCATCCCGGAGGTCGGCACCCAGGCGCCCCGGTCCAGCCGGTGGGTGTCCGCCGCCAGGTCCAGCAGGACGGCGGTGAAGGCGCCCGGTCCGCGCTCGCCGGTGCGCGCGACCACGTACATCGCCTCGCAGCGCTGCCCGAGGCCGACCATCCACTTCTCCCCGCTGAGCCGCCAGCCCTCGCCGTCCGGCTCCAGCCGGGCGGTGTTGGCCAGCAGGTCGCTGCCGTGCCCGGCCTCGGACAGGGCGAAGCCCACCGAGCCGCCGCGGCGCAGGAGTTCGGCCACCCGGCGGTGCTGCTCGGGCGAACCGTGCAGCCGTACGCAGGTGGCGGCGGTGATCGAGAACATGGTGGCCGGCATGACGTTGAGGTCGCGGCGGGCCGCCGTGCGGACCAGCAGCAGGCTGCGGTCGAAGGACTCGAAGCCGCCGCCCCACTCGGCCGGCAGGTGGTCCAGGTGGAAGCCGGCCTCGCGGAGCACCCCGGCCAGCTCGGCCGGGAACTCCCCGCGCTCGTCCCGGCGGACCGCGGCGGCGAAGCCGTACGGGCCCGCGGGGTCGCCCGGATCGCCGAGCAGCAGCTCCAGCCCGGCCGCCTTCCCGGCGAGCCGGTCGATCACCGGGTCGATCACAGCGCACCGCCCAGGGCCGCCACCGGGGATTCCAGCGGCACCGGCCGGTAGTCGGCGACGGCGGCCGGCAGCTGCACCCCGGCGGTGCGCAGCGCGGCCACCCGGGTGTGGAAGGCGGCGCCGCGCATCAGGTGGTGGGCGACGTCGGCGACCCGCCGGTTGCCGGGGGCCTTGAGGTAGCTGGCGGTGACCCAGTCGTTGAAGCTGCCCATCGCCGGGCCGCACCAGACCTGGTAGTCCAGGGTGCGGTCCGGGTCGCCGACCGTGGACCAGCGCGAGGACATCCCCAGGTACCAGCGGAAGACCAGCGCCATCCGGCGCTTGGGGCTGTCCTGGGCGCGGGCCAGCTGCTCGGGGTCGCGGCGGCTGAAGTAGCCGACGCACTCCTGCCAGACCTCCTCCAGCGGACGCCGGAAGACCTGCGCCTCCAGCCGGGCCCGCTCCTCGACCGGGAGCTCCTCCAGGCCGCCGTGGGCCTGGTAGAGCTCGTACAGCTTCTTGGCCCGCATCGGGAACAGGGTGCCCTTCTTGAGCACCTGGAGCTCCACGCCCAGCTCGAACATGTCGGCCGCCGGGGCCATCTCGCAGTCCGCGATGCCGGCCTCGGCCAGCAGCGCCTTGGTCGCCTTGGAGGCGCCCGACTCGACGCAGGACTGGTTGACCGAGCCGGTCACCACGTACGCCGCGCCCATCGCGAAGGCGGCGGCGACCGCGATCGGGGTGCCGAGGCCGCCGGCCGCGCCGACCCGGATCGGCGCCGGGTAGCGGTGCTCGCGCTGCACGCTGTCGCGCAGCCGCAGGATGCTGGGCAGCAGCGCGGGCAGCGGGCGGCGGTCGGTGTGCCCGCCGGAGTCGGCCTCCACGGTGATGTCGTCGGCCATCGGCACGTACTTGGCCAGCTCGGCCTGGAGCGGGGTGATCAGGCCCTGGGCGAGCAGCGCGCTGACCGTGGCGGCCGGCGCCGGCCGCATGAACCGCTCGGCGGTCTCGGTCCGGGAGATCTTCGCGATCACCCGGTGCTCGGCGACCGGCTGGCCGTCCGGGCCCTGGCGCAGGCCGGCCAGCCGGTAGCGGACGATGTGCGGGCTGAGCGCCATGAAGGCGGAGGCCTCCACGCAGCGCACGCCGTGCCGTAGGAACAGCTCGACGGCCTCGCGCTCCAGCCGCTCCTCGCTGGGGCTGTGGATCAGGTTCACGGCGTACGGCAGGCCGGGGATCTCGGCGGCGAACCGGCCGAGCGCCTTCTCGATGCTCTCCGGCAGCAGGCCGGCCGCGCCGAAGGAGGCCAGGAAGCCCTCCCGGGCGAGCGCGACGACCAGGTCGGCGGAGGCGATCCCGCCGGCCATCGCACCGGCCAGGTACGGCTGGCGGACGCCGTGCGCGGCCAGGAAGGCGGCCGAGCCCAGCCGGTGCGGGGGCAGCGGGGCCACCGCCGCCAGCAGCGGCAGGCCGTCGGCCGCGCCGGCGGGGACGGGCCGGCCCTCGCAGGCGGCGCCGATGCCGCGCGGGGTGTGGACCACGAAGCAGGGCCGTTCCAGCTCGGCGAGGACCTGGTAGACCCCGGCGGGGTCGGTACTCGGATACTGCTCCCCCTGCCAGAGCAGTGGTGTCTGCGGGCGGTTCATGTCGTTCGGTCTCCTTGGGCAGGGATGGTCAGGCGGTGGCCGGGCGGACCTCGATCGCCACCCCGGTCAGCTCGTAGATCCGCAGGCCCGGCTTCCAGAGGTCGGCGTCCGCGATCACCACGACCCGGCCGGCCTCCCGGCGGATCTCCCGGACGTGCACGTCGAAGCTCAGCTCCCGGTCGTGGCGCAGGATCTGGCCCCGGTACTTCCAGGCCGTCTCCACGTCGGTGGCGAGCGCGAAGCGGGGCTGCTCGACGCCCTCGGCCAGGCCCTGCTCCAGCACGAACAGCCGCAGCGCCTGGAGCACCGCCTCCACCCCGAGCGAGCCCGGCATCACCGGGTCACGGTGGAAGTGGCAGTCGAAGTACCACTCGTCGGGGCGGACCTCGCGCCGGCCGTGCAGGTAGCCGAGCCCGTGCCGGCCGCCGTCGGCGACCAGGTCCACCTGGTCGACCAGGTGGAAGTGCTCGCCGGGCAGCCGCAGCCCCTCACCCGTGAACAGCGTTGAGCCGTCGACGAGTTCGATCCGCCGCACCCGCTCGGCGGCGGGCTGCTCCTGCTCGATCCAGGGCGCCACGTAGCGGCCCGCGTCCAGGCCGGCCTGGTTGGCCAGCGCGGCCTCGCTGAAGTAGCCGAAGAGCGACTCGCCGGTGTAGAACACCTCGCCGTCGGCGGAGAGTTCGTAGCTGAAGTTCTGCAGCACCGCGCCCTGGACGGCACTGGTCATCAGCAGCTTGGAGTGGTGCCGGACGGTCTTGCCGCGCAGGTCCAGGTCCTTGACCAGGGTGGCCCGCCCGTCCAGGTTGCGGATCGAGTACTCGGTCTGCGGCTGCTTGAGGGTGGCGCCCAGGTAGTAGCCGAGCAGGATGGCGGCCTGCAGCGAGGTCTCCATCTGGACGCAGTTGGGCATGTGCGGGTGGGAGTTCTGGGTGTAGTACCAGGCGTCGGCCGGGGAGTCGTACTCGGTGACCATCTCGGAGCCCGGGCCGAGCTCGCCGCGGGTGCCCTTCAGCGACATGATCCGGTCGACGAACTGGAAGTCCCCGTTGGGGATGTACGGCGCCCGGCTGGCCCGGTAGACGTCGAACTCCGGCCCCATCGCGGTGCCCAGGTCGCCCTTGGCCGCGTGCGCCAGGTGCAGCTCGTTGATCATCGCGGCCTCGCCGGATCGGTTGCGCCGCCCCAGGAAGGCCGGGACACCGCCGGGTTCGGGCCGGTAGGGGGTGCCCTCCTTCTCCCGGATCTGGATGCCGAAGTTGCGCATCCGGATCACCGGCTTGTCGCCCAGGTACACCAGGATGTCGGCGACCACCGAGGGGCGCGGGAGCATGGTCAGCTCCATCACCTCGATCTCGTACCGGATCTCCCGGTGCGCCGGGGTGATCTGGCCGCGCACCTGCACCTCGGTCTGCAGCCCGATGATGGTCTGGAAGCGGGCGTCCGGCAGTACCAGGTGCATGCCCTGGTGCAGCAGGTAGGCCTGCAGGGCCTGCACCGCGCCCTCGGCCACCATCGAGCCGGCCAGCACCGGGTCGTCCGGGAAGTGGCACTCGAAGTACCAGGCGTCGGGCTGGAGTCGCTTGGTCGCGGTGAGGGCGCCGAGGCCGCGCGGGCCGCCGGTGCGGTCGATCCGCAGCTCGTCGATCATCCGCAGCCGGGCGTCCGGCAGCCGCAGGGCCGGGTTGAGGCCGGCGTCCTGGGCGTGCTCGGGGCCGAACACCTCGCCGGGGCGGCCCTGGGCGAGCAGCTCCAGGTCGGCGGCGGTGAGGTGGTCCCGGTCGGTGCGGGCGAGCGGCTTGAACCAGGTCTTGGTGAGCGCCGCCCGGGCGGCCTTCTCCTTCTCGGTGATCACCACGCCCAGCGGGGTGTCCAGCTCGGCCTGGCTGAAGAAGCCGGCCGAGGCGTCCTTCAGCTCCAGGATCAACTCGCCGTCGGCGTAGCAGAGGTAGCTGAAGAAGAAGAGGGTGGTGTCGCCCTGGGTGACGAACCGGTTGATCGAGATGTCGTACCGCAGGGTCTGCCCGGCCCGGGGCAGGTCGCCGTGGAAGACCAGGGTGGAGTCGAGCAGCCGGTAGACCCGCTCGCCCTTGTTGCGGAAGTCGATGCCCAGGTAGCTGATCAGCAGCAGGTCGCACTGCCCCGCCTCGATCGCCACCGCCGGCGGCACCCCGTCGTCGACGGTGTACCAGGCGTCCGTCGGCACGTCGTACTCGGTGCGGATGAAGGACGGCTTCATGACGCCGGTCTCCGCCCGCAGGTCGGTGACCCGGGTGACGAAGTGGTACGGCGGCGCGGGCAGCCGCACCCGCTTGCCGTAGCCGTCGATCTCGGCGAAGGCCGGGCCGAAGACCGCCGCGAGCGAGCCGGTGGCGAACTCCAGCAGATCGGCCTCGTCCCAGATCACCCCGGGGGCCTTCACCGGGGCCGGCTCGGGCACGGGGGCCGGCTCCGGGGCGGGAGCCGGCGGGAGTTCCGCTCTCGGGGTGAAGCCGATCGGCTCCGGCGCCGGGGCGGGCGGCAGCTGCGAGGGGGCCGGGGGCGGGCCGGCGAGCAGCGCCTCGGTGCGGGCCAGGGTGCTCTCCTGGAGCACCCGCTGGGTCTCCATCACCACCGAGTGGGTGGCCACCATCTGCTGGCGCAGCTCGCGCACCAGGTCCCGCGCGCGGTCCTCGGCCGCGGGCGGCGTGCTCGCCGGGGCGGGCCGCGTGGTGGCCGCGTCCGCTGCCCCGGCCGCCCGGTCGGCGGCCCGCGCGGCCGAGGGCCGGGCGGCGGGCGTCGCGGCCGGTTCGGCCCAGGGCAGGAAGGCGATCGGCTCGCCGTCGAAGGTGATGACCTCGGGGTCGGCGAGGGTCGGGTCTGCGGGCATCTGGTCCTCCGGCGGAACGGGACCGGCTGGTCCGGAAGGGCCGGCCGGGGTGGGGCCGACCGGGAGCGGGCGGGCGGTGCCGGGGCCACCGGGCCCCGCACCGAGGGCGGCCAGGACCGGCGCGGCGAAGGCGGGCGGCGCGCTCACGGGCAGCTCGGCGGCGGCAGCACCCGCGGCGACAGCACCCGAGGTGGCAGCACCCGAGGTGGCAGCAGCCGGGGCGGCAGCGGCCGGGGCGGGCGCCGCGGCGGCCAGCAGCTCGGCCGTGCCGGTGGCGATCCGCCCGGGGATGGAGGGCCCGCCGCCGACCGGGAAGGCCGTCCGGGCGGCCCGCGCCGGGGCCACCGGTGCCGGCCCGAGCAGGCCGGCCAGGTCCAGCGGCACCCCGTGCGCGATCAGCCGGGCGGCCAGCTGGGCGACCGAGCGGGCCGCCGGCACGCCCCGGCGGTCGACGGCGACCGCCACGTGCGGCGCCCCGCCGAGCGTCTCGCGCACCCAGCGGGTGCAGGTGGCGCCCGGACCGACCTCGACGAAGTACCGGAAGCCCCGGTCGTACGCCGTGCGGACGAGCCGCGGGAAGTCGATCGTGGAGCGCAGCGTGTGCGCGATCCGGTCGGCGATCCGGTGCTGGTCGAGGTCCTCGACCGGGCCGTAGTCGTACGCGCTGAGCAGTTCGAGGCCGCCGGTCGGTCCGGTCGGGTGGTTGTTGAGCTCGGCCAGGCCGGCCACCTCGCCGTCCACCACCGGGCAGTGCATCACCCCGTTGACCGGCGAGCGGGCCGCCGGGCAGCCCAGCTCCTCGATCAGCGCCCGGCACTGCGCCGGATCGCCGGCCACCACCAGCTCGCCGGGGGTGTTCACATGGGTCAGGAAGACCCGGTCGTAGCGGGGCAGCGCCGCCCGTACCGTCTCCGGGTCGGTGAGCAGCACATGGCCGGCCCAGACCGCGGCGTCGGGGGTGTCGGCGGGCAGCCGCCACAGGTCGCGGACGGTGTCCCGGCGGCCGTTCAGCCGGTGCTTGAACAGCGGGGTGGCACTGATCCGGTCGTCCCGGCGGGCCGAGCGCCGCCAGCCGCCGGTGGCGAACAGCATGCTGCTCTCGCCCAGGCTGTAGCCGAAGGCGCCGTGCACCGGGACACCCAGCAGGTCCCGCACCAGGTCGGTGTTGAGGATCGCGAAGGTGGTGCCGGTGGCCAGCATGAACGGGAGGTCGTCGGCGAGTTCGGCCTCCAGCGCCATCAGCTCCCGCCGTCCGGGGGCGACCTGGGTGCGCGGGTGCAGCCGGGCGGTCCGGAAGGTCCGGTCCGGTTCGGCCACCTCCGCCTCGAAGCGCTCCAGCAGTCCGGGGAAGGCCCGGAACAGGTCGCGGCCCAGGCCCGGGTAGGAGTTGACGGCGCCCGGGTAGACCAGCGCGACCTTGCCCTCGGGCCCGATCGGGCGCGGGGTGAAGCAGCTCCCGGCCGGGGTGGCCCAGTCCTCGCCGCGCTCCTGCGCCCCGGGCAGGTCCCGGGCGGCCAGCTCCAGCTGGCGCAGCAGCTCGGCGGTGTCCCGGCCGACCAGGACCACCCTCGGGGTGCCCACCGGCAGCTGCTCGGCGGCCCGCCGGGCCAGCTCGTACGGGTCGGCGCCGCCGGCCAGCAGCGCACGGTGGCGCTCGACCTCGGCGAGCAGCCCGGCCGGCTCCGCCGCGCCGAGCGCCAGCAGGACGGGCCCGCCGGCCCGCTGCCAGTCGCGCTCCTGCGTCCGGCCCCGGGTGCGGTCGGCGGAGAGCACCAGGTGCCCGTGCGCACCGCCGCCGCCGATGAAGGAGACCGCCGCGTGCCGCCGGCCGGCGCGCTCCTCGCGCAGCCAGGGGCGGGAGGCGTCCGGCAGGTAGCAGCCGGTGGCGGCCAGCGGCCCGGCCCACCGCTCGGCCGGACGCTGCCAGCCGGGCACCCCGGGCAGGTAGCCGTGGTGCACGCTGAACACCGCGCGCAGCAGACCGGCCATCGCGGCCGCGCCCTGGGCGTCACCCAGCTGCGCCTTGGCGCTGCCGAGTGCCGGGCCGGGCGTGCCGGCCGGGTGGATCCGGGCCAGGGCGGCCAGTTCGGCGCTGTCCTCGGCCTCGGTGCCGCCCGCGTGCAGCTCCAGGTAGCCGAGGTCGGCGGCCTCGATGCCGGCCTCGGCGAGCGCCTGGCGGGCGGCCTCGGCCAGCGCCCGCGGGTCGGCCGCGGGCAGCTCCCCGTCCACTGGTACGGCGTGCCGGACCGCGACCGCGTCCAGCCGGGCGTACGCCGGCCGGGCGCCCTCACCGGGCCGGGTGAGCACCACCGCGCCGGCGCCCTCGCCGATCCGCCAGCCCCCGCTGCCCTCGCCGAAGGTCAGCCCCGGGCCGCCGACCGGCGCGCCGGCGCCGCCCTCGACCCGCAGCAGCAGGCTCTCGGGCGAGCCCGCCAGGTCGACCGCGCCGACCAGGACCGCCTCGATGCTCTGGTCCAGCAGCAGCAGCCGGGCCAGCTCCAGCGCCTGGGCGGTGCCGGCGGCCTCCGCGGAGATGGTGAAGGAGGGGCCGGTGAGGTTCCACAGCGAGGAGATCCGGCTGGCCATGATGTTGCCGATGTAGCTGAGCACCTCGTTGGCGACGATCGGCTGGTGCACGCCCTCGCGGGCCAGCTCGGTGAGCCGCTGCCGCTGGGCCTCGGTCAGGTCGAGGCCGGCGGCGTCGAAGAGTTCGCGCAGGTGGCCGCCGAGCCGGTGGCGGGCCAGGTGCAGGTGGGCGCTGGGCTCGATCTCCATCGCGACCACCACGGCGACCCGGCGGGGGGCCGGGCCGCCCTGTCCGGGCAGCGCCTCGCGGCTGAGGCCGGCGTCGCCGAGCGCCTCGTCGGCGACCTTGGACATCAGCGCGTGCTGGAGGTTGTAGTTGCGCAGGTCCGCGGGCGGGATCCGGTGGTCGACCGGGTCGAGCCCGACGGTGTCCACGAACGCGCCCTCGGGAAGTGCGTCCCGGGTCAGCCCGGCGGCGGCGAGCGCGCCCTCGGCGGTCTGCTCCAGGCCTCGCCAGCGGCGCTCGGGCAGCGGGCCGAAGGCGTCCGTACCGTCGTGGACGGCGCGTTCGAAGGCCGCGGCGGAGGTGAACGAGCCGAAGTGCGCGCCCAGGCCCACCACGTCGAGCGCGGGCGGAGCGACCGGGGCGGCCGGCTCGGGGGCGGCCGCGGCCGCGTCCGAGAGCACCACGTGCGCGTTGGTGCCGCCGAAGCCGAAGGCGGAGACCGCGCCCCGGCGCTCGCCGGGCGGGGCCGGCCAGTCCCGGCCGGTGCGCACCAGCGCGCCGGCGACCGGGCCGTCCGGGGCGGTGATCGGCTCGGTGACACCGATGGTGGGCGGGAGCTGGCCGTGCCGCATGGCCAGCACGACCTTGAGCATGCTGCTCAGACCGGCGACGGTGAGCAGGTGGCCGATGTTGCCCTTCACCGAGCCGAGCAGCGGCACCTTGCCGGCCGGCCCGAAGAATTCCGCCACCGAGGCCGCCTCGGTGGAGTCCCCGATCGGGGTGCCGGTCGCGTGGCACTCCAGGTAGTCGATCGCGCCCGGCGCCACCCCCGCGTCGGCGTAGGCGAGTTGGTACGCCCGGTGCTGGCCGGCCCGGCTCGGCACCAGCAGGTGGCGACCGGCGCCGTCGTTGGACAGCCCGATGCCGTCGATCACGGCGTGGATCCGGTCGCCGTCGCGCTGCGCGTCGGCGAGCCGGCGGACCGCGAACATCCCGGCGCCCTGGCCGGTCAGGATGCCCGCCGAGCGGCTGTCGAAGGGCTGGCTGAACCCGTCCTCGGGGTAGGCGTGCAGGTCGGAGAAGGAGAGGTGGATCAGGGTCGGGTCCGGGGCGCAGACCCCGCCCGCCAGCACCAGGTCGGCCTGGCCCGCGGCCAGGTGGTCGCAGGCCAGCTTCAGCGCGTACAGCGCCGAGGAGCACGCGGCGTCCAGCGCGTACCGCGGGCCGCCGAGGCCGAGCGCGGCGCCGACGATCCGTGCCGGGGCGCCGCTGACCCGGGCGTCCGCCGGGTCCTCGGCGACCGTGCCGGACGGCTCGCCGAGTCCGTCCAGGCCGCCGGAGACCAGTCCGGCGCGGACCGCCTGCTGCACCAGCGGCAGGCTGATCCGGGCCGAACCGGGCGTCGGGAAGGAGTAGTTGCCCAGCACCAGGCCGGTCCGGGCGAGCAGCTCGGGCCGCTCCAGGTGGCCGCCGTCGCGCAGCGCCTCGCGGGCGACGTACAGGGACCAGTGGAACACCCGGTCCAGCCGGGCCAGCCGGTCCGCCGCCAGCCGGTAGCCGGTGGGGTCGAAGGTGAAGTCGCGGACGAATCCGCCCCTGGTGCAGGTGATCGGGTGCTGCGGGTCGAGGTCGCGGGGGTCGGCGGGCGGTCCGAAGACCTCGGGGCCGCCCTCGGTGCGGCTGTCCGCACCCGCGCTGAGGTTCTGCCAGAACTCCTCGGGGGTGGCCGCACCCGGGAAGAGGCAGGAAAGTCCGACGATGGCGTACTTGCTCATGGAAGCCGGGTCCCTCCGGGCTGTGGGAGGTCCGGCCGGCCGCGCTCGGCGGCCGGCCGGACCAACCGGGTCGGGTACGTCAGCTGCTGACGAACTTGGCGGCCAGCTGCGGGGTGGAGACCAGGCTCACGCCGGTCAGCCGGGCCAGCACCCGGCCGCCCTCACCGACGGCGGTGACCGTCAGGCTCGCCGAGGTCCCGTTCACGGCGCCGGGCTCGACGACCGCGAGGAAGGTGCCCTGGTCGGGCAGCGCCTGGTGGAACTCCGCCCGGGCCACCGACAGCGGCAGGCTGGCGGTCGACCGGAACAGCCGCATCCAGACCAGGCCCGCCTGGAGCAGCAGATCCGCCGCTCCGGGCCGGTAGAGCCGCCCGGCGTACGCGCCGCCGGCCGGCTTGGGCTCGACCAGCGAGCACTCCAGCACCAGCCGGCCCTCCTCCTCGGCCAGCACCCGGCGCACGCCCTGCAGGGCGGGGCCGTGGAACAGCGTGCCGTCGGTGTAGAACCCGGCGGCGTCCCGGCCCCGGCCCGGGGCGGGCAGGCCGGCCATCGTCGGGTGGTTGAGCTCGGACGCCGGGTCCGCGCCCAGCACCACCCCGGCCGCGTAGTGCGGGCGGACCGTGCCGTCCGCGGCCACCGAGCGGATCACCACCTCGGTGGTCGCCTGGTCGCCGGCCGGCGTGGCCGCCAGCTGCAGCCGGGCCGGCTCGCCGCCGTCCAGCACCAGGCCCTTGTGCACCGCGAAGTCCCGGACCTGGCGGACCGTACCGCCGCCGAGCCGCTCCACCGCACCGATCGCCCAGCCGAGGGCGACCGCCGCCGGCAGCACCGGCACCCCGCCGATCAGGTGGTCGGCGACGATCGGCTCGGCCACCAGGCCGGCCGTCGCCCGCTCCAGCACCGCCGCGGCGGGCGCAACGGGCCGGCGCACCGACAGCGGTGTGGTCGGGCCGAGCACGGTCACCGTGTCGTGGCCGTGCCCGGCGTCGAACTGGCCGGTGAACAGGGCGGTGCCGGTCTGCTCGGGGATCAGCGTGATGCCGCGCTCCTGGAAGACCGCCTTGACCTGCGGCGAGACCATCCCACTGTCCCAGGCACCCCAGTTGAGCGAGGAGACCCGGGCGGCCGGGTGCCGCCGCTTGAAGGAGCCGGCCCAGGCGTTCAGCACCTCGTTGGCCATCGCGTAGTCGGACTGCCCCTGGTTGCCGAAGAACCCGGCCACCGAGGAGAACAGCAGCACGTGCCGCAGCCGGTCGGCCGGCAGCGCCTCGACCACCGCCCGCAGGCCGCCGAGCTTGGGCGCGAAGACCCGCTCGATCTCGGACGCCCGCTTGTTGGCTATCAGCTGGTCGGCGAGCACCCCGGCGCCGTGCACCAGGCCGGTCACCCGCCCGGCGTACGGGGCGAGCGCGGCCGCGGTGGCCGCCGCGTCGGTGATGTCCACCGCCAGGTACTCGGCGTCGGAGCCCGCCGCGCGCAGCTCGGCCAAGGTCCGCCGGATCTCGCGCTCGCCGGCCACCGCCTGGTAGAGCTGCTCCACCCGCTTCGGGGTGGGCTTCTCCCCCGCCGCCTTCAACTGCGCCGCGGCGGCCGCCTTCAGCTCGGGCTCGCCGTTCAGGCCCAGCGCCCAGGCGGGCTCCTCGCCGAGCGCCGTCCGGCCGAGCAGCAGCAGCCCCGGCCGGTACGCGGCGGCCAGGTCGACCACGCAGCGGGCGGTGATGCCGCGGCCGCCGCCGGTGACCACCAGCAGGTCCTCCGGGCCGAGTTCGGGCACCGGGGTGGCCGGGTCGGCGGCCAGCGCGGTGGGCGCCTGGCCGAGGGTCAGGGCGACCCGGCGGCCGGCGTCCCGGCCCACCTGGACCGGCTCGGCGGAGGCGTCGTTGATCTCGGCGAGCAGCAGCTCCGCCGCCGCCTGCGGCTCCAGCCCGGGGGCCAGGTCGACCGCGCGGCAGAACAGCTCGGGCGCCTCCACCGCCAGCGTCTTCACCAGGCCGCCGAAGCCGCCGGCCGGGACCAGCTCCTCGGCCACCCCGGTCAGCCCGAAGACGCCGTCCAGCCGGGTCACCGTGAGGAAGCCGGCCCGTCCGGTGGCCGCCTCCTTGGTCAGCGGTTCGACCAGGTGCTTGGCCACCAGCAGGGCGTGCGAGAGCCGGCGGACGCCGTCGGCCCAGTCGAGGTCCTGCCGGGTCGCCAGGTTCACCAGCAGGCGTACCGGCCGGGCCAGGATCCGCTCGACCCGCTCGGTGAGCTCGGTGACACCCCAGCCGCCGAGCGCGAAGTCCTCCACGCCCTCGATCCGCCGGGTCACGGCGGGCAGCCGCAGCACCCGTACGTCCCAGCCGCCGGTTCGCAACCCGGCGGCGACCAGCGGGGTCAGCTCTCCCCCGTCGTCCACCAGCAGCGCGCCGGCGCCGGCCGGGTAGGCACCCACCAGGGCGTCCGGGGAGGGGAGTTCGAGCAGGGCGGCCTGCGCCCGGCCGATCACCCCGCGGTGGACGGGGGTGGCGGGCGCGGCGGCGGTGGCGGGCGCGGCGGCGGTGGCGGGCGCGGGTTGCTCCCGGACCGGTTCGGCTCTGGCCGGCGTGGTGGCGCCCGTGACGCCCGCCATGAAGTCGACGATCTGCCCCAGCGTGCGCAGCTCACCCAGCTGCTCCGGGCCGACCGGGGTGTCACTCGGGAAGCGCTCGGAGAGCACCCCCAGGATCTCCACCCGCTTGATCGAATCGATGCCGAGATCCGCCTCGACATCCATCCCCAACTCCAACATCTCCACCGGATAGCCGGTCTTCTGCGCCACCACCTCCAGCAACGCCGCCGACACCTCACCCGGCCCCGCCACCGCACCAACCGACACAACCGGCGCCGCCTGCGCGACACTGCTCATGAAGTCGACGATCTGCCCCAGCGTGCGCAGCTCACCCAGCTGCTCCGGGCCGACCGGGGTGTCACTCGGGAAGCGCTCGGAGAGCACCCCCAGG